>JAPOWL010000514.1 GCA_026707615.1 Acidobacteriota bacterium
GGCGGCACCGGGGCGCTGGCGGAGGCCATCCTCGCCCACCCGGACGTCGGGACCGTCGCCCTGATCGACGTCGACGCGGAGATGCTGGAGCAGGCCCGCACCCGGCTCGCGAGATTCGGGGGACGGGTCCGGTTCCACACCCGGTCGTTTCACGATCCGCTGGGTCCCTGCGACGGCGTTGCTGCCTCGCTCTCGCTGCATCACGTCCCGTCGATGGACGACAAGCGAGCCCTCTACCGGCGGATCCACGAAGCGCTGCGTCCGGGAGGGTGCTTCGTCAACGCGGATGCGACGATGCCGGTCGAGCCCGCCGCCCGCGAGGCCACGTGGCGCTCGTGGGCGGACCACATGGTCCGCTGCGGCATCGACGAGAAGCAGGCGTACGCGCACTTCGAGGAGTGGGCGGAGGAAGACACCTACTTCCCGCTGGAGGAGGAGCTGGCGGCGATGCGGGCGGCCGGCTTCCGCGCCGACTGCGTCTGGCGCGCGGGCGGCATGGCGGTCGTCACGGGCCGCAAGGCCGCGACGTTGGGATAGAATAATCGGACGGAGCCGGCGCGCGACGTGCCGGTCTTGCGAGGAGTGAGGATTCGCATGATGACGCAGAGCACGCGCAAGTTCAGCCGGCTGGCGGGCCTGGTCGGCCTCGCCGCGCTGGTGGTGGCGTCGGCGCCGGTCGCCGCCCAGACCGCGGTCGAGCATCCGACGTTCAGCAAGGACATCGCTCCGATCCTGCAGCGGAGCTGCCAGAAGTGCCATCGGCCGAACGCGCTGGCGCCGATGTCGCTCATCACCTATGAGGACACCCGCCCGTGGGCGCGGGCCATCAAGTACCGCACCGGCCTGCGCGACAAGATGGGCGTCATGCCGCCCTGGTACATCGAGAAGGACATCGGCATCCAGGACTTCAAGGACGACTGGTCGCTGAGCGACGCCGAGATCGAGACGATCGCCCGCTGGGCCGACAACGGCGCTCCCCAGGGCGACCCGGCGGACATGCCGACTCCGCCGCCGTTCATCGACGTGGACGAGTGGGAGCTCGGTGAGCCGGATCTCGTCGTCTCCTCGCCCTCGTTCGAGGTGCCGGGCGAGGCGCCGGACTGGTGGGGCGCCCTCGGTGTGGTGCCGACCGGACTGACCGAGGACCGCTACATCGCGGCGGTCGAGTACAAGGAGCGGAACGATCTGCCGCGGGGCGTGCGTTCCGACACGGTCGGCGGGCTGTTCGTCGTCCACCACTCGGCGACCACCGTCATGCCTCCGAACAGCGAGGACCCGCGCGACGCGTACCAGCTTCCCGTGCACGAGGTCGGCCGCAACGCCGACATCTTCGATGCCGAGGCGGGCGTGCTGATCAAGGCGGGCTCCGTCCTCGTCTTCCCGTCGACGCACCTGCACTCGAACGGTACCGACACGAAGGCGCACATCGACGTCGGGTTCAAGTTCCACCCGGTGGGCTACGAGCCGACGAAGGAGATGGAGCTGCTGTTCTTCGGCAACGGACCCGATCTCGACATCCGCGCGATGGAGTCCAACCAGCGCGCCGATGCCTACTTCACGCTGCCGGAGAACGCGAAGCTGAGCGTCTACGAGCCGCACATGCACGCGCCGGGCGTGCGGATGTGCCTGGAGGCGGTGTGGGGGACGACCGTGCAGACCCTCAACTGCTCCGGCTACGACCACAACTGGGTCCGCGTCTACAAGTACGAGGACGACGCGGCGCCGCTCCTGCCGAAGGGCACCATCCTCCACCTGACGGGCTGGTTCGACAACTCGCCGACCAATCCGAACGTGGTCGATCCGCGCAACTGGTCCGGCTCGGGCCACCGCTCGGTCGACAACATGTTCATCAACCTGATCCAGGCCGTCTACATGGACGACGAGGAATTCGCAACCGAGGTCGCCCTGCGCGAGGCCAAGCTCGCGGCGGACGGCGGGCGCGACATCGGCTGCTTCACGTGCGGCACGTCCGACGACGCGCTGGCGAACGAGAACAACGACAACGAGTGAGGATGACGGTGCGCAGCGCGGCATTGGCGGCACTCTGCATCGGAGGGGCGGCGCTCGCGGCAGCGCCGTCCGCTCTTGCCCAGCAGTCGTTCGCGACGGGGCAGAACATCGCGCCGGCCTACGAGGGGTGGGAGCAGAACGAGGACGGCTCCTTCAACCTCGTGTTCGGCTACATGAACCGGAACTGGGAGGAAGTCCTCGACGTCCCCGTCGGTCCGGACAACCGCATCGAGCCGGGCGGTCCCGATCGGGGACAGCCGACGCACTTCCTCCCGCGCCGCAACCGGTTCGTCTTCCGGATCCGCGTCCCCGCCGACTTCGGTGACCAGGAGCTGATCTGGACCCTGACGACCAACGGGCAGACCGAGCGGGCCTACGCCACGCTGAAGCGCGACTACTACATCGACGAACTGGTCGTGCAGGCGAACTATGGCGCGGCCGGGGCGGCCGGCGCGACGCCGGAATCGGAGGCCAACGAGCACCCGGTTCTCACGGTCGAGGGCCAGTCGTTCCGCTCGGTGGCAGCCGGAGAGCCGCTGACGCTGAGGGCGGTCGTGACCGACGACGGCCTGCCGAGTGCGCGGCGGCTGGATCCCACCAGCCCCCGCTCGCCGGGACGCATCACCACCGACAGCGCGACCGGGTTGCGGATGTCGTGGTTCGTCTACCGCGGCTCGGGCGACGTGACCTTCGAGCCGCCGCAGATCAAGGTCTGGGAGGACACGCGCGAGGGCGAAGAATCGCCCTGGTCGCCGGGCTGGTCCACGCCGGAAGCGCCCGAGGACGGCCTTTGGGTCGTGCGGGCCACGTTCCCCGAGCCGGGCACCTACGTCCTGCGCGCGCTCGCGCACGATGGCGGTCTGGCGGTTTCGGACGACGTGACCGTCACCGTCACGCCCTGACCCTGCCCCGGCCGGTCGGCAGGGGACTGGATTCTCCCGCGGCCGCTTCAGCCCGCGCGCTGGAGCGGCCGCGTTTTGCGTACCGGGCCGGGCCGAAGGGCAGAGTCCGCGCCGCAGGGGGGGCGGGGCGGAGTTCCGGCGCGAGCGCAGCACTCCCCGGGGCCGCACGGTCACCCTCGCTCGGCAAGGCGCCACGGAGGGTGCGGCCTAAACGGGCGCGACGGGTGGCGCGTCAGGACATGTGCGGGTCCGTGCACCCGCGCGGGCGCCGGGAGGCTCGGCTGGATGAACGTCGGCATCGTCTGCTACGCGTCGGTCGGCGGCAGCGGAATCGTCGCCACGGAGCTGGCCAAGGTGCTCGCCCGGCGCGGGCACGAGGTGCGGCTGATCAGCAGCGAGCCGCCCGTCCGGCTGGGCGACTTCCAGGCCGGGCTGGCGTTCCACGCCGTGCAGACCCCCGGCTATCCGCTGTTTCGCGAGCCGCAGTACCTGCTCTCGCTGGCCAGCAAGATCGTCGAGGTGGCGCGCGCCTACCGGCTCGACATCATCCACGCGCACTACGCGATCCCGCATGCCACGGCGGCGTATCTCGCGCGCCAGATCCTGGCCGCGGGGGGCGACGGGCAGGTGCCGCGGGTCATCACGACCCTGCACGGCACCGACGTGACGCTCATCGGCAGCGACCCCTCCTACCTGGAGACGGCGGCGTTCTCGATCGACCACTCCGACGGCGTCACGGCGGTCTCCGAGAGCCTGCGCGACGACACCTACCGGCACCTGCCGGTGCGCGCCCGCATCAACGTCATTCCCAACTTTCTCGACTGCCAGTATCACCGGCGCTCCGTGGACGAGTCGCTGCGGGCGCGCTATCGCCGCGGCGACCCCCACGCGAAGCTGGTCATCCACGTCTCCAACTTCCGCCCCGTGAAGCGGGCCGACGCCGTCATCGACATCTTCCGCCGCATCCGCGAGCGGTTGCCGGCCCGGCTGCTGCTGGTGGGCGACGGGCCCGACCTCGCTCCCGCGTGCCGGCGGGCGGGCGAGCTGGGGATGGCCGGCGACGTCGAGGCGCTCGGCGAGCAGGAGCTCGTCGTGCCGCTGCTCTCGATGGCCGACGTCTGCCTCCTGCCTTCGGCGCAGGAGAGCTTCGGCGTGGCGGCCCTCGAGGCGATGGCGTGCGAGGTGCCGGTCGTGGCCTCCAGAGTCGGGGGCCTGCCCGAGGTGATCGTAGACGGCGATTCCGGTTTCCTGCACGATCCCGACGATCTGGCCGGCATGGCCGAGAGCGCCGTGCGGCTCCTCACCGACCCCGTCCTGCATCGGCGCCTCGCGGCCGGAGCCTGCCGACGGGTGCACCAGCACTTCTGCGCCGAGGAGATCGTGCCGCGCTACGAGGCCTTCTACGAGGCGGTGCTCGCCCGCACGGCCCGCCCCGCCGCCTGACCGGCCGCGGCCGCCCACCATCCGAGCCGCGGAGAACGCACTGCGCGGCCGTGGCCGCCGCTGCGAGCGGCACCGCGCCGCGCTCCCCCCGGCGCGCGCGGAGGCGCGGGTATACTGCGCGGAGATGTCCAAGCTCCGACTCCGTTCGCTGGAATTGACCGCGGTCGCGCTCTTCGGTGTGGCTGCGGGTGCGACCCTCGCGACTGCGCAGCCGTTGGCGGCCGGAGACGGGCGCGTCGAGCTCGGGCTCGCGCTGCGCCAGTTGAACAGCGCCGCCACCTTCCTCATGGTCACGGCCCACCCCGACGACGAGAACAACGCGTTGCTGGCGCGCTTCGCGAAAGGGGAGGGCCACCGCACCGTCCTGCTCAGCGCCACCCGCGGCGACGGCGGCCAGAACGAGATCGGCGCCGAGCTCTTCGACGCTCTGGCCGTGCTGCGGACGGAGGAGCTGCGCGCCGCGCACCGCCTCGACGGGGCGGAGCAGTACTACACGCGCGCCGTCGACTTCGGCTTCTCCTTCAGCGTCGAGGAGACGTTCGAGCGCTGGGGCCGCGAAGAGATTCTCGGAGACATCGTGCGGGTGATCCGGACCGTCCGCCCGGACGTCATCTCCGCCATGGAGCCGGACGGCCGCGGCGGCGGCCAGCACCACCAGGCATCGGCCCGGCTGGCACGGGAGGCGTTCCGCGCCGCGGCCGATCCGGCACGCTTCCCGGAGCAGATCGCGGAGGGGCTGCAACCGTGGCAGGCGCAGAAGTTCTACTTCCGCGCCGGGTTCCCGTTCGGCCTTGGCCTCCTGCCACCCGGCTTCCGCTTTCGCATCGAGCCGGATCCGGAGCTGACGACCCTGGACCTCGGCCGCTACGACCCGCTGCTCGGGACGACCTACGCCGAGATCGGGAGCCGCGCCCGGAGCATGCACAAGTGCCAGGGCATGTCGCAGCTCATCGCGCTGCCGGCCGGCGCCGCCGGCGCCCAGTACCGGCTGGCGGACACGACCATCCCGGGGCAGACGAGCGCCGGTGAGACCTCGCTGTTCGACGGCGTGGACACGTCGATCGAGGGGCTCGCCCGGTTCGCCGGCACGAGCCCGCCCGCGGGTCTCGCCGGGGCTCTCTCGGGGCTCGCGGGTCACGCCCGCGAGGCGCTCCGCCGCTTCGACGCGGAGGGCATGGCGGGGGCGCGGGCACCGGTCCTGGCGGGGCTCGACGCGGTGCGGGACCTGCGCGCCGACCTCGGGTCGCTGCCGCTCTCGGAGTCCGCCCGCCACGAGATCGACTTCCGCCTGGAATCGAAGGAGCGCCAGTTCGAGCGGGCCGCCCTGCTGGCCCACGGCGTGCGCCTGGAGGCCCTGGCGGACGACGGGGTGGTGACGCCCGGGCAGGGCGTGACCGTGGAGGTGCTGGCGGCGAATCGCGGCGGATCAGCGGTTACGGTGCGCGGCGTCACCCTGGCGGGCTTCGACGGGCACGGCGCCGCCTGCGATGAAGCGCGGGTCGCGGGGGGCGACGTCTTCGCGTGCTCTCTGGCCGGCTCGATTCCCGTGGACGCCGGGATGACGGGCGTGCACTGGACCGCCGTGGAGGGCGCCGATCGCTACGCCTTCGATCCCGACGTGCCGTTCGGGGCGGCGTTCCGGCCGACTCCGTTCCGGGTGACGTTCGACATCGAGCTCGGGGCGACTCGCCTGGCCGTGGACCGCCCGGTCGAGCACCGCTACGTGGACGACATCTTCACCGGCGAGAAGCGCATGGAGCTGCACGTCGTGCCGCGGCTCGCGGTTTCGATGACCCCCGAGATCGCGATCATCCCAACCGGCTCGCGGGCGCCGCGCGAGGTGCGGGTGACGGTCACCAACACCGGCCGCGAGCCGGTCGAGGGCCGGGTCCGCCTGGAGGCGCCGGCCGGGTGGAGCGTCACGCCGGCGGCCGTCGAGGTCCCGCTGTCGCGGGAGGACGAGTCGCGGACGGTGCGTTTCCGCGTATCGGCGGGGGAGAATCCGGTCGGCGAGTACCGGGTCGAGGCCGTCGTGGAGCACGACGGCCGGGAGTTCCGTCGCGGCCACCAGGTGGTGGAGTACGCCCACACCGAGCGGCGTCACATCGGCCGGGACGCCGCCGGCGCGTTCAAGGTCATCGACGTGGCGGTCGCCCCCGATCTGGCCGTGGGCTACATCGAGGGCGTCGGCGACGCGGTGCCGCCGGCGATCGAGCAGCTCGGCGCGCGGCTGGAGTTCATCGGCGCCGACGATCTGGCGTGGGGCGACCTGGACCGCTTCGACGTCATCGTCACCGGGGTCCGGGCCTACGAGCGCCGCGAGGACCTCCGGGCCAACAACGGTCGCCTGCTCGAGTACGTGGCCGACGGCGGGACCGTGATCGTCCAGTACAACAAGTTCGAGTTCAACCAGGCGCAGTACGGCCCCTACGCCGCGGTGGTCAGCCGCAACCGGGTAACCGACGAGGGGGCGCCCATCCGGGTGCTCGCCAACGACCACCCCGCGTTCGGTTGGCCGAACGCCATCGGACCGGCCACCTGGGAGGACTGGGTGCAGGAGCGCGGCCTGTACTTCCTCGGGGAGCGCGACGAGCGCTACGCCGACCTCGTCGAGCTCGAGGACACGTTCGAGTACAACCCGGGCGTGAAGCGCGGTGCCCTGGTCGAGACCCGTGCCGGCGAGGGCCGCTGGATCTACCTGGGGCTGGGGCTGTGGCGCCAACTCCCGGCGGGCACCACGGGGGCCTACGAGCTGCTCGCCAACCTGCTGAGCCTGGGCGCCGAGCGGGCGCCCTGACGGACGCGTCCGCAAGCTCCTGGCGCGCCCGTCAGGGCGCTAGGCGGCGGGGCGGCCGAGCAGGAAGACCGTGCCCGTCGGGGTGCTCCCCCCGCCGGCCGGTTCTGCCGTCACCGCCATCGGGACCGGCTCGGTCACGCCCTCCGGGAGGGTTACGACGGCGGCTATGCGTCCCTCCTCGTCGAGCGGGAGCTCGCCGCCGCTCACCGGACTGGCATCCGGGACGAGCCAGAGATGGTAGGACTGCCCCGGGGCGAGGGGCGGCATGCCGCTGGCCGTGAAGACCACTCCCTCTGCCGCGCTCCAGAACACGCGGGCGCGCGCGTCGGGGGCGTTCGGTTGGTTGCCGAGCACGATCTCCTGCGTGTCCGGAGCGGTCAGCACGGCGGCGCGCCGGCCGGCCGCCATCGCTTCCCGTCGGGCGGCGGCCACGTCGAGCTCCGCCATGGTCGCCCGACGGTTGGCCTCGTCGAGGTTCTCCTGAAGCGCGCGGGCATAGCTCGCCTGCTGGCGTGCGAACCCGCCGAGTCCGACCGCGGCGACGACGGCCACGAGCAGGGCCGCCACGAGCGGCCAGCGCCGGCCCCCGCGCGGCGCGGAACCGGCTGGCGGGCGCACGGCGGGGATCTTCGGCGCACGGCCCGCCGCCGGGGTGGGGGCCGGCGACGGCGCCGACCCCGTGGCGGCCTTGAGCGTCCGTTCGCGCAGGTTCGGCGGCACGGTGCGGGGTGGGGCCGTGTAGGCCAGCCGGTGCGCGACCGGCAGCACCGCCAGCACCTCGTCGACCGACGCCCGGCTCACCTCGAGGTGCGCGTCGAAGGCGGCGCGTTGCTCTTCCGTCAGGGCTCCGAGTGCATAGGGGCCGGCGACGTCGTACCCGTTCTGCGCCGTTTCGGAGGTCGGCTCGGTCATGCGGTCCCGTCCTCGAGCGCGCTGCGCAGGCTCTTGAGACCGGTCAGCAGGCGGTCGTTGATCGTGCCTTCGGTCTGCTCGAGCTCGGCGGCAATCTGGGCCGGCGTCAGGCCTCCGAAGAAGGCGAGCTCGATGGCCAGCCGCTGCAGCGCCGGCAGCTCCGCCAGCGCCGCGCGCAGGCGGCTCGCTTGTGCAGGGGTGCAGCCGTCGTCTCCCTGGGTTCCGGCGGGGCTGGGCAGGGCGAGGGTCGCGACGCTCTCGGATGCCGAGGGCGTCCCCGCATCCGCCGGATCCCCGGCACTCGCCCCGGTGCGCCCTGCGGCGCGCACCCGATCGATCGAGGCTCCGCGCGCCGTCTCCAGCAGCCAGCCCGCGACCGAGGCGCGTGCGGGGTCGTAGCTCGCGGCCTGCTGCCAGGCGTGAGCGAACACCTGCTCCACGACTCGTCCGGCCTCGGCTTCGTCGCCCACAATGCGCAGGCTCAGCGAGAATACGGCACCGGCGTGCCGATCGTAGAGGTCGCTCAGGGCCGCGGCGTCGCCGCCCGCCACCCGGCGGAGAAGAGCGCCCGCGTCGCTCGCGG
This sequence comes from Acidobacteriota bacterium, assembly GCA_026707615.1. Classification (GTDB taxonomy): domain Bacteria; phylum Acidobacteriota; class Vicinamibacteria; order Vicinamibacterales; family UBA8438; genus JAGWAJ01. Next base: position 8,648 of record JAPOWL010000514.1, read on the forward strand.
ATCCCGGAGAGGCCGGTCCCGGCCCGGCCTGCCCGCCCGTCGGCGCGCCGCCCGTGGGGGCATCTTGCGTCGGCATGTTGAACAACGATTCTACCCCGATCCGCGAAACCTCGCGTCCCCGAGATGTCTCACGTGCAACGAGGCGGAGGTTCCCGGAGCCTGAGAGACTCCTGCGTCGCCGTTCCACGGCGCCGGCTCCCGGCCCGCCGTTCGTCGCCGCGACCGCCAGGTCGCGCTGCGGCCTCCGCTCGGCGCCCAACCCAATCCTTCAGGAGCCCGCGCCGTTCCACGGCGCCGGCGCCCGGCACTCAGCCGGCCGGGACCAGCCGCAGGATGCGATCGTCGTCGGCAGAGGGGCTGCCCCGGCCGTCGCGGTTGCTCGTGAGCACGTACAGGGCGCCGTCCGGTCCCGTCACGACGTCCCGCAGCCGGCCGTAGCGGCTCTGCAGCAGTCGCTCGTCGCCGACGATGCGGGTCGGGTCGGCGGGGTCGAAGCGCAGCCGGCGAAGGTGGGCGCCCCGGAGCGCGGCGAAGAAGAGGTCGTTCCGAAACCCGGGGATGGCGGTGCCCGTATAGAAGGACGCACCCGACGGGGCAATCGAGGGCGAGTAGGCGCGCACGGGAGCCTCCATGCCCGGCATGGTCCGTTCCCCCTCGATGACCGGCCACCCGTAGTTGACTCCGGCCTCGATGCGGTTCACCTCGTCGTTCCCGACGTTGCCGTGCTCGGTCGCCCACAGGGCGCCGCTCAGAGGATGCCAGTCGATGCCCTGCGGGTTGCGGTGGCCCCACGAGTAGACCGGCGAGGCGTAGGGATTGCCGGGCGGGGTTCTCCCGTGCCGGTCGATGCGCAGGATCTTGCCGGTCATGGCGGCTAGATCCTGCGCATCGTCGGCTTCGAGCACGTCGCCCATCGTCACGTAGAGCAGCCCGTCGGGACCGAAGCGGATGCGGCCGCCGTCGTGGAGAAAGCTCGCCGGAATCTCGTCGAGCAGGACGGTTGCCTCGGCGAGCACGTTTCCCACCTCCCGGTAGCGCACGACGCGGTTGACCGGGCCGCGACCCGGAGAGTCCCTCGTGTACAGCAGGTAGACCAGCCCGTTCTCCTCGAACCGCGGATCGACCGCAATCCCCATCGTGCCCGCCTCGGCGTTCGCGTACACGTCGTCGAGGGCGAGGGCGGGCTCCGGCACGAGCCGGCCGTTCGCGAGCACGCGGACGCGACCCGGCCGCTCCGTCACGAGCAGGCGCCCGTCGGGCACGAACGCCAGGCTCCAGGGCACCTCGAGCCCGGTTGCCACGACCTCCACCCGGACCCGCGTGCCGTCGCTGGCGGTCACTACGCGGTCGTCCCGATCCGGTTCGGCATCCGAGCCCGTGTCGCGACACGCGTTCTGAATCGAGGGCGCCGAAGCGGTCAGGACGAAGACCGCCACGATGCGCCAGACGGGCCAGGCGAGAGCGCTCATGCCGACCATCGTAGAGTAGAGCCTGCGCGGAGGCCGCGCCCGCTGCGGAAGGAGTCCTCGACAAGAACCCCGGCCTGCCGCTACGCTGGTGCGCCGATGATCACGGAGGTTCCGATGCTGTCCACCACCCCGCACATCCCGCGTCGCACGTTCCTGCTGATCGGCTCGACGGCCGTCGTGGCCGCCGCCTCTCCCGCCGCCGCCGGGGGCGGCAGGCAGGAGCTGAGCGATCGAGTCCGCGGCGTCCGCGCCATGACGTTCGACGTCTTCGGGACCGTCGTCGACTGGCGGACCAGCATCACCCGCGAGGGCGAGGCGGTCGGTCGCCGCAGGGGCATCGAGGCCGACTGGGCCGCGTTCGCGGACGACTGGCGGGCCGGGTACGGGCCCGCGATGGGCCGCGTCCGCAGCGGGGAACTCGGGTGGACGAAGATCGACGACCTGCACCGGATGATCCTCGACGAGCTCGTGCCGAAGTACGGTCTCGAGAGCCTCACCGAGGAGGAGCTCGACGACCTGAACCGCGCCTGGCATCGCCTGACGCCGTGGCCCGACACCGTCGAGGGACTGACGCGGCTCAAGCGCGGCTACGTCATCGCCTCGCTCTCGAACGGCAACGTCGCGCTGCTCGTCAACATGGCCAAGAACGGCGGCATCCCGTGGGACGCCGTGCTGTCGGCCGAGCTCGCGCGGCACTACAAGCCGGACCCCGCGGCATACCTGACCGCGGCCGATCTGCTGGGGCTCGAGCCGGAACAGGTGATGATGGTTGCCGCCCACAAGGGCGACCTCCGGGCGTCCGCGCGGCTCGGGTTCCGGACCGCCTACGTGCCGCGGCCGACCGAGTTCGGTCCGCACGTCGAGCGCGATCTCACGCCCGATCCGGACTTCGACCTCGTTGCCACCGACTTCAACGACATGGCCAGCCAGCTCGGCCTGTGACGCGGAGGGGCGACCCTCCGGATCCGGACCTCCGCCGGCACACCACTTGCACCCCTCGCTTCCGACGGGCGAGGGTCGGGGCCTCGCGCGCTCCTGTCGGGCGCCGGCCGTCCAGGTCGTGCTGCGTCGCCGGGCGGCAAGGCGTGCCCGTGGCTGCGCGGCATCCCCGGTTGTAGAGGTGTCTCCGTGGAAGCCCGCACGATGACGATCCAGATGCGACTGGCGTTGGCGTTCCTGTTCCTCGCCAGCCCCGTCGGCACCCCGCTCGGCGCCGCGTCCGGCCAGGTCGTGCAGCGCCCGGCGGACCGCCGTGCGCCGGGCGGCCCGTCACAACTGCTACCCCGTCCGCCCGAGTTGCCGTCCCGGCCGTCCCGGGGGCCCTACCAACCGGTATCCGACGCCAGGTTGCGGGACCCCGAGCCCGAGAGCTGGCTGATGTACCGGCGCACGTACGACGGCTGGGGGTTCAGCCCGCTGCGCCAGATCGACTCGGCCAACGTCGCGGACCTGGTGCCGGTCTGGGGCTTCCAGACGGCGGGGGACGACGGGCAACCGCAGTCGCCGCCGATCGTGAACGGCGAGACGATGTTCGTGACGACCGCCGACCAGGTCGTCGCCCTCGACGCGGCAACCGGTGTCCTCCTCTGGCGCTACGTGCATCCACTGCCCACGGACTTGCGGCGCCCCCATTCGACCAACCGCGGCGTGGCGCTGTACGAGGACCTGGTGTATGTCGGGACCCTCGACGCGCGCGTCGTGGCGCTCGAGGCGACGACGGGCCGGCTCGTCTGGCAGCGGGTCCTCGCGGACTACCGGAGCACGTACTACATCACGCTGGCTCCTCTGGTGGTCAACGGCAAGGTCATCGTCGGTTCGTCGGGCGGCGAGCACGGCATCCGCGGGTTCATTGCGGCGCTAGACGCGGTCACCGGGGAGGAGTTGTGGCGGTGGCACACGATTCCCGCTCCGGGCGAGCCGGGCAGCGCAACCTGGCCGCGCGACGCCTGGCGGACCGGCGGCGGGGCCGTCTGGCTCACCGGCACCTACGATCCCGCCCGCAACCTCACCTACTGGGGGGTCGGCAACGGCGGCCCATGGACGGGCGATGCGCGGCCCGGCGACAACCTGTTCACCAATTCCACCGTCGCGCTCGACCCGGACAGCGGCGAGCCGAGGGCCTACCACCAGTACCACTGGAACGGCTCCTGGGACTGGGACGAGGCGGTGGCGCCGTTGCTCCTGGACGTCGAGCGCGGGGGGCGCACGCTGCCGGCCCTGGTCCATCCCGGCCGCGACGGCTATCTCTGGCTGCTCGCCCGCGAGGAGGCCGGCATCCGCTTTCTGGAGGCCCAGCCGTTCGTGCACCACAACGTGTTCACCGCCATCGACCCGTTCAGCGGCCGGCCCTCGTACGATTCCGCGCACGTGCCCCGTGTCGGCTACCGCGCGCTGTTCTGCCCATCCATCGCAGGCGGTCGAGGGTGGCGGCCCGAGGCGTACAGCCCCCGCACCCGGTTGCTCTACCTGCCGGCCATCAACAACCTCTGCTCGATCATGGAGGG
>JAPOWL010000636.1 GCA_026707615.1 Acidobacteriota bacterium
GCCCTCCGCCGCCTCCGTCGTGGCGATGCCGATGAGCGCGTGCTCCAGACGCGCCGCCGCGCGGCCCTCCGCGCGCGGGGCCGAGGGCCGGCCGGCGGAAGCCGAGGACAGCCGCGCGGACCGCTCCCGCACCGCCGGCAGGCGGAACGGGTTCCTGGCGCCTTCGACCGGGCGCGGCGATTCGCGCAGACGCTCGCGCAGCTTCGCGGCGCCCTCCCGGAGCCCCGCGGGCAGCGGCTCCTGCTCCACGGCGGGCGGCGGCGGCGCCGCCGGCCTGCGATCGGCGTCCCTCGGGCGCGTGCCGGGGACGACGCTCAGCCAGGTCGCCACCAGCGTCCCGGCCGCGACGATTCCCGCGATGCGGGCCGCGCCGCTCCACGGGGCGCGCACCGCAGGCGCCCCACCCCCGCCCGGACCGCGCGCCGCGCCGGGGCGTTCCCGGCTCCCCTGTGCGCGTCTCACGCCGCCCATCGTACTACGCCCGCGGCCAGGCACCGGATTCCGGCAAGCCCCGGCCCGGACGCGGTGAGCCCTGGTGATATGATGGTCCGTGCCCGCCTCTGCGAGCCCTCCGCCGGTTGCCATCATCCCCGCCCGCTACGGCTCGACGCGACTCCCCGGCAAGGTCCTCGCCGACATCGGAGGGCGGCCGATGGTGGAGCACGTGTACCGGCGCGCCGCCGCTGCGACCGGCATCGGGCGCGTGCTCGTCGCCACCGACGACGCACGCGTCGCGCAGGCCGTCAGCGCCTTCGGCGGCGACGTGCGGATGACGCGCGGCGATCATCCTTCGGGGCTCGACCGGCTGGCCGAGGTCGCCGACCTCCTCGCGAGCGACATCGTCGTGAACGTGCAGGGCGACGAGCCGCTGGTGGACCCGAGCCTGATCGATACGGTGGTCGAGGCGCTCGCCGCGCCGGCGGTCGACATCGCCACCGCCCGCTGCCCGATCACGACCGCGGTCGAGCTCGGCAACCCCAACGCCGTCAAGGTGGTGACGGATCGCGCCGGCGACGCGCTCTATTTCTCTCGGGGGCCGATCCCGCACCGGCGGGACGGCGGCGGCGCGGAGGTGCTCGGCTTCCGCCACGTCGGGCTCTACGCCTACCGCCGGCGCTGTCTGCTCGACCTCGCGCGCCTCGATCCGACGCCGCTCGAGCGCTCGGAGCAGCTCGAGCAGCTCCGCGCGCTCGAGTCCGGGTTCCGCATCCGGGTGGTCGAGACAGCCTCCGCGCCCGCGGGCGTGGATACTCCGGCCGACCTCAGTCGGGTCCGCCGACTCTTCGCCTCGCGAGCCTGCCGATGACCACGCCTTCCGCCGCGCGCGCCGACCAGCGTCCCGTCAAGTACATCTTCGTCACCGGAGGCGTCGTCTCGTCTCTCGGGAAGGGACTGGCCGCCGCCTCCATCGGATCCCTGCTCGAAGGGCACGGCTACCGCGTCGCGCTGCAGAAGTTCGACCCCTACGTCAACGTCGACCCCGGCACGATGAGCCCCTACCAGCACGGCGAGGTCTACGTCACGAGCGACGGAGCGGAGACCGACCTCGACCTCGGGCACTACGAGCGTTTCACCAGCATGGTGACGACCCGCAACCACAACTGGACCACCGGGAAGATCTACCTGTCGGTGATTCAGAAGGAGCGCCGCGGGGACTACCTGGGCCGCACGGTGCAGGTGATTCCTCACATCACCAACGAGATCAAGGACAGCATGCGCCTCGTGGCCGACCAGCCCGGCGTCGACGTGGTCCTCGTCGAGGTCGGGGGCACGGTGGGCGACATCGAGAGTCAGCCCTACCTGGAGGCGATCCGCCAGTTGCGGCAGGACGTCGGGCGCGAGAACACGCTCTACGTGCACCTGACGCTCGTGCCGTTCATCGGCGCCGCGGCCGAGCTCAAGACCAAGCCGACGCAGCACAGCGTGCGCGACCTGCGCTCCATGGGAATCCAGCCGGACATCCTGCTCTGCCGCACCGACCGGCTGCTGCCGGTCGAGATCCGGCGGAAGATCGCCCTGTTCTGCGATGTCGACGAAGAGGCGGTCATCACCGCCAAGGACGTCTCGAGCATCTACGAGGTGCCCCTCGTCCTGGCCGCCGAGGGTCTCGACCGCATCGTGCTCAAGGGACTCCGCCTGCCGTACGACGCGGCGCCGGCGATGCAGTCGTGGCGCGATCTCGTGGAGCGCATCCGCAACCCCACGGACGACGTGACCGTCCATGTCGTCGGCAAGTACGTCGGCTACGAGGATTCCTACAAGAGTCTCAACGAAGCGCTGTACCACGCCGGCTTCTCCCATCGGCTCGACGTTCGCATACGCTGGATCGAGGCCGAGGCGCTCGAGGCCGACGGCGGCCGCCACCTGCTCGACGACGCGGACGGCATTCTCGTGCCCGGCGGGTTCGGAAGCCGCGGCAGCCGCGGCATGATGAAGGCGGCGCAGGTCGCCCGCGAGCGCGGGATCCCGTACTTCGGCATCTGCTACGGGTTCCAGTGGGCGGTCGTCGAGTACGCCCGCCACGTGTGCGGCTTCGCCGACGCGGACTCCACCGAGTGCGCCCCCGACACGCCGTACAAGGTCATCTACAAGCTGCGCGACCTGCTCGGCGTCGACGAGCTGGGCGGGACGATGCGGCTCGGGAGCTACCCCTGCGAGCTCGCTCCGGGGACCCGGGCGCACGAGGCCTACGGGGTGTCCGCCATCGCCGAGCGGCACCGGCACCGCTACGAGTTCAACCGGGCCTTCGAAGCGCCGCTCGTCGAGCACGGCCTCCGCATCTCCGGCCAGTCGCCGGACGGCAAGTTCGTCGAGGTCATCGAGCTTCCCGAGCACCCCTGGTTCGTCGCCGTGCAGTTCCATCCCGAGTTCCAGTCCAAGCCCCGACAGCCCCACCCGCTGTTCGCCCGCTTCGTCGCCGCCACGCACCGTCACAAGCTCGGAGCCGCGCCGCGGACGGCCTCCACCGCGTGAGCCGCGGGGCGCGCCGCACCTATAATGGGACGGTGCGCGAGGTCGTCGCGGGCGGCGTGGCGTTGGGCGGCGGCCGGCCGCTGGCCCTCGTCGCCGGGCCGTGCGTGATCGAGAGCGACCGGCACGCGCACGAGCTCGCGCTCGCGATCGGCGAGGTGGCGCGTCGCCGCGGCGTGCCGCTCATCTTCAAGGCCTCGTTCGACAAGGCCAACCGGACTTCGCTCACCTCGTTCCGCGGACCGGGACTGGTGCGAGGCCTCGAGACCCTCGCCCGCATCAAGGCTGCGACCGGGGTGCCTATCCTCACCGACGTTCACGAGCCGGCGCAGGCCGCACCGGCCGCCGAGGTCGTCGACGTGCTGCAGATCCCTGCGTTCCTGTGCCGGCAGACGGACCTCATCGTGGCCGCGGCGGCGACCGGGCGCGCCGTCAACATCAAGAAGGGGCAGTTCCTCGCCCCGCTCCAGATGCGGCACGCCATCGCGAAGGCCGCGGCGGCCGGGAACGACCGGGTCGTGGTCACCGAGCGCGGCACCAGCTTCGGCCACGGGGACCTGGTGGTCGACATGCGCGCGTTCCCGCAACTGCGCTCGCTGGGGCACCCCGTCCTGTACGACGCGACGCACAGCGTGCAACGGCCCGGCGCGGGCGACGGGGTATCCGGGGGGCAGGCCGAGTTCATCGAGCCGCTGGCCGCCGCCGCGGTCGCGGCCGGCGTGGACGGCGTGTTCCTCGAGGTGCACGACCGCCCCGCCGAGGCACGAAGCGACGGCCCGAACGCCCTGCCCCTCGACCGCCTGGACGCGTTGCTGGAACGACTCGCGGCGATCCATCGACTGCCGGGCCGGCCCGCGGAGGCCGCGCGAGCAGCGCCCCCGGCCGGCCCCGAACCATGAGAACGGCCCCCCCGGCGCCGGCCGCCATCGACCTCTCGGTCGCCCGACGGGTGCTCCGTATCGAGGCCCGGGCCGTGGCCGACCTCGTCGACCGGGTCGACGAGCGGCTGTCGGCGGCCGTAGCGCACCTGGCGAGCTGCCGCGGCCGGGTCATCGTCACGGGGATGGGGAAGTCGGGCATCATCGCGCGCAAGATCGCCGCCACCCTCTCGAGCACGGGAACGCCGGCCCACTTCCTGCACCCCGCCGAGGCGGTGCACGGCGACCTCGGAGCCATTCGGCCGGACGACGTCGTCGTGCCGCTCTCGCAGAGCGGGGAGACACCCGAGGTCCTGCGCCTCGTGGAGCGGATTCGCCGCCTCGGCGCCCGCATCGTGGCCCTCACCGGCTCCCCCGCGAGCACCCTCGGGCGAGCCGCCGACGTGACGCTCGACTGCAGCGTCGACGGCGAGGCGTGCCCGTTGAACCTCGCGCCGACGGCCAGCACCACGGCCGCGCTGGCGTTCGGCGATGCGCTCGCCATGACGCTCCTCGTCGCGAAGGGTTTCCGGGAGGAGGACTTCGCGCACCTCCACCCGGGCGGCCAGCTCGGCAAGCGGCTGATGCGGGTGGAGCGGCTCATGCACACCGGCTCGGCCGTCCCCCGCGTCGATGCCGGGAGCCCGATGGCGGACGTGGTGCGCACGATGACCGAGGCCGGCCTGGGGATGACCTGCGTCACGGCCGCGTCCGGGGAACTGGACGGGATCGTCACCGACGGCGACCTGCGGCGTCGTCTCGCGGGACCCGAGAACGTCCTGGCGCTGACCGCCGCCGACGTGATGACCCGCTCGCCGCTCACCATCGCGGGCTCGGCACTGGCGGTCGAGGCCCTGCGCACGATGGAGGCGCGACGCGTCACCTCCCTGATCGTGACGGACGACCGGCGGCGGGTGACCGGGGTCGTTCACCTGCACGACCTCTGGCGGACGGACCTCTTCTGACCGGCGGTGCCCGGTGCGATGACCGATACCCTGGCGCTGCTCGCCACGCTGGTCGCCCTCCTGATCGGCCTCGCGGTCGGCAAGGCCTGGGAGCGCTACAAGCTGCGGGAGGGACGCTGGTTCGATCGCCGCCGGGCACGCGAGTCGCCCCACTACATCCTCGGGCTCCAGTTCCTGGTGTCGAACCAGGTGGACCTCGCCATCGAGGAGCTCGCCCAGGCGGCGGCGCTCGACTCGGCCGCCCTCGAGATCCACCTGATCCTCGGCAACCTCTACCGCGACCGCGGACAGGTCGGCAAGGCGGTCCGGCTGCATCAGAACCTGTTGCAGGACCCTCGCCTCGGCAGGACCGAGCAGGCCTACGTGCAGCTCAGCCTGGGGCTCGACTACAAGCAGGGAGGGTTCGTCGATCGGGCGTTCCAGGCCTTCTCCGAGGTCACGAAGATCGATCCCGACAACAAGTACGCGCTGCTCAACCTGCAGAAGCTGCACGAGGAGCAGCAGCAGTGGCGCGAGGCGCGCGCGATCCGCCGCCGGCTGACCGACATCGCGGACGAGACGGGGAAGCCGCGCGACCAGGCCATACTCGCGTTCATCGAGAACGAGCTGGGCCTGCAGGCCGTCCGCCGGGGGGAACCGCAGGAAGCGATCGCCCACTTCGGCTCCGCGCTGGACCTCGACGACGGCACCGTGCCCGCATCCCTGAACCTCGGCGACGTCCACATGCGCGGCGGTCGCCCGCGCGAGGCGATCGCGGTGTGGGAGCAGATCCTGGACAAGACTCCGGAGCGGGCCTATCTCACCTTCGATCGGCTGCAGGCGGCATACGCGCAGGTGGGCGCGCCGGCCCGCTTCCGCAGCCTCTGCGAGCGGCTCATCGCCGACAACCCGCGGGACTGGCGGGCGCGGCTGGCCCTGGGCCGACACGCCGTCGACGAAGGGGATGCGGCGCGGGCGCTCGATCTGCTCCTCGAATCGCTGCGCCACAACCCGCATGCGCTCGCCGTCCATCAGGTGATCTGGCGCACGCTGGAAGCGCTGGAGTTCCGGCCGTCCCCCGTGCGCCGCTACTTCGAGTTGACGCGCCGGGTGGTCTTCTACCTGGACCCGCACGTCTGCACCCGCTGCCGCTACCGCAGCACCGAGCTCCTGTGGCAGTGCCCGCAGTGCCACGAGTGGAACACGTTCGTGGAGGAGCGGCCCGCGCAGGCCGAGAACGTGGTCGAGGCTTCCGCGTGAGGGCGCGCCCCCCCGCGCGGCGGGCGGACGGCCTGCTGCGGGTGGCCCTTACGGGCGGCATCGCGACCGGCAAGTCCTACGTGCTGGCGCAGCTCGGCCGGCGCGGGGTGCCGACCATCGACGCCGACCGGGTGGCTCGTGACGTCGTCCGCCCCGGCCGTCCGGCCTGGGCGGCCCTCGTGGAGCGCTTCGGGGCCGACATCTGCCGCCCCGACCGACAGGTGGACCGTGCTCGCCTCGGGAGCATCGTCTTCGCGGACGCCGTCGCGCGCGCCGACCTCGAGGCCATCGTGCATCCGCCGGTCCGCCAGGCGATCGCGGACTGGTTCGAGGCCCGCGAGGCGGAGGGCCGCGTCTCCCTGGCGGTGGCCGACATTCCCCTGCTGTACGAGACGGGGCGGGAGGGAGCGTTCGATCGCGTCGTCGTCACCGCCTGCCCCCGGGAGATGCAGGAGCGGCGCATCGTCGCCCGGGACGGCCTGCCCGTCGCGGAGGCGCGACGGCGCATCGAGGCCCAGCTGCCGATCGAGCACAAGGCCGCCCGCGCCGATTTCGTCGTCCGGACGGACGGCACGTTCGAAGAGACGGACCGTCAGGTGGACGCCGTGCACGAGGCGCTCCGCCGCGGTGGGCCCGGCGCGGAGCCCGGCCGCCGGCAGGGCGCGTCCTGACGGGGCGCCGCCGCCTCCTCGTCACCTCGCGCCGGCGCGGCGACGCTCCTCCGCGGCGCGCACCGTGTTCGACAGGAGCTGCGCGATCGTCAGGGGGCCCACCCCGCCCGGAACGGGGGTGATCGCGCCCGCGATCTCCGCCGCGTTCGGATGCACGTCGCCCGCCAGCACCCGGCCCCGTCGCTCGAACGCGGCGAGCTTCCGCGAGCCGGGACCGAAGATGGCGACCACCTGCTGCCGCTCGGTCAACGTGTTGATGCCGACGTCGATCACCGTCGCCCCGGGCTTGACGAAGTCGCGGGTGACGAGGGCCGGCCGGCCGATCGCGGCGACCAGGATGTCGGCCGCGGCCGCCACCTGCGGCAGATCGGCGGTGCGCGAATGGCAGATCGTCACCGTCGCATGACGGTGCAGGAGCAGCAGGGCCATCGGCTTCCCGACGATGTCGCTGCGGCCGATGACCACCGCGCGGCGCCCGGAGATCTCCACTCCGGCGTGATCCAGCAGGGCCATCACCCCCGCCGGCGTGCAGGGCACGAGACCGGTCCGGTTCTGTACGAGGCGGCCGGCGGAAACGGGACTGAAGCCGTCCACGTCCTTCGCGGGCGAGATGGCGTCGAAGATGCGGGTCTCGGCGTCGGCCCCCATCCCCCGCGGAAGCGGTGACTGGACGAGAATGCCGTCGACGGCGTCGGCGGCGTTGAACTCCTCCACGATGGCCAGCGCGTCGCGGAAGGGCGCGGTCGCCGGCAGGCGGCGGAGATCGGTCGCGATGCCGAGGGCGTCGCCCTGGCGGATCTTGTTGCGGACGTAGATCTCGGAACCCGGATCGTCACCGGCCAGCAGCAGGCCGAGGGTCGGCGGCCGCCCCGCGACCCCGGCGAACGCCTCCACGCGCGGTGCGAGCCTCTCGCGAATCGCCTTCGACAGCTCGACGCCATCCAGAATCCGCGCTCCCGCCCGCTCCGCCGCGCCGCCTTCGATTGCTGCCGCCATCGCGTCTCCCAGTCTACCGCGTGGCGGCTGCTAGAGTGCCGGCTGCTAAGATGCGGCGCGCCCCGGGTTCCGCACGGGGGCGCCTTTCTTCCAAACCCGAACGCCGAGGAGGGCACGCCATGGGCGACACCACCTTGACCGACCGCATCCTGGATCTGAACGACCTGGTCTGGCAGCCGTTCGCCATGCCTCTCGTGCTGGTCGTCGTGGGCGGACTGATCACCGTCATGACGGGGGCGATCCAGATTCGCCGCTTCCCCGCCGCCGTGCGCATGGTGACGGGGGGCGCCTTCTTCCGCGGCGAAAAAGGCCGCGGTGAAGGGACGATCACGCAGTTCCAGGCCCTCTCCACCGCACTCGCCTCGACGGTGGGCAACGGGAACATCGGAGGTGTCGCCACGGCGATCCTGATCGGCGGACCGGGGGCGATCTTCTGGATGTGGGTGACCGCCGCCGTGGGCATGGCGACGAAGTACGCGGAGGCGGTAGCCGGCGTGCACTACCGGGTCACGCGCGACACCGGCGAGTTCGCCAGCGGGCCGATGTACTACATCAAGCGGGCCGTCCCGCAGCGGCAGCTCGGCGCGGGGCTCGCCGGCATGTTCGCGTTCTTCGGGGCGTGCACGGCGCTGTTCGGCACCGGCAACATGGCCCAGTCGAACACCGTGGCGCGCACGTTCGTGGAGGCGGCGCGGACGATCGCGGGCGTGGAGGTGCCGCTCTGGGTCCCCGGGCTGCTCATCACGGTGGCGGTCGGCCTGGTGCTGCTGGGCGGCATCCGCCGCATCGCGGCGGTGGCGGCGCGGCTCGTGCCGGCCATGATCGTGGTGTACGTCCTGGCCGCGTCCGCCTACCTGCTCATCAACCTGACCGCCATCCCCGCGGTCATCGCGCAGATCGTCTCCAGCGCGTTCACGCCATCGGCGGCGGTGGGCGGCTTCGCCGGCGCCACCGCGGCGCAGGTCATCGCAGCCGGCGTCAGCCGCGGGGTGCTGTCGAACGAGGCCGGCCTGGGGAGCGCGCCGATCGCGCACGGCATCGCCAAGGTGAACCACCCGTCGGAGCAGGGCCTCGTCGGCGTCTTCGAGGTCTTCGTGGACACCAGCGTCGTCTGCTCGATGACGGCGTTCGTCATTCTCACGTCGGGCCTCTGGACGGACCCTGCCTACCAGGGCGCGAGCGGGGACCTGACGGCGGCCGCCCTCAGCACGTCGGTGCCCCTCGCGTCGCTGGTGGTGGCCCTCTGCTCGTTCCTGTTCGGCTTCTCCACGCTCATCGGGTGGTCGTACTACGGCGAGGCCTGCGTGGAGTTCCTCTTCGGGACGCGGGCGGTGATGCCGTACCGCGTGGTCTTCACGGGGATGATCCTGATCGGGGCCGTGGTCTCGGTCCCCCTGGTCTGGGCCATCGGCACGCTGCTGAACGGGTTCATGGCGTTCCCGAACCTCATCGGCATCGCGTTCCTCGTCGGCACCGTCCGTCACCTGACGAAGGACTACTTCAGCGGCTCGTCCCGGAGGGCGTCCACGTAGGCCCGCACCCTGGCCTCGGGGTCCCCGCCGGCGACGAGGTCCCCGATCACGGCCACCGCCGCAGCTCCGGCGGCCACCACGGCCGGTGCCCGCCCAAGCGTGATGCCGCCGATCGCGACCACGGGTCGTGCCGGCCGGCGGAGCGCCGCGGCGCGGACCGCCTCGAGCCCGACCGGTGCGTACCCCGTCGCTTTGGTCGACGTCCCGTACACCGGTCCGACCGCCACGTAGGTCAGCGGTTGCGTCCAGGCGTCGTCCCGCTCGCCGGCGGTGTGCGTGGAGAGCCCGACGATGGCCTCCGGACCGAGCTGCCGGCGCGCCGCCGCCGGCGGCAGGTCGTGCTGCCCGAGATGCACGCCGTCCGCCCCGGACATCCGCGCCACGTCGATCCGGTCGTTCACGATGACGGCGGCTCCGGCGCGCCCGGCCATGCGCACGATGTCGTCGCACCAGCGCAGAAGGACGCCGGTCGCGACGCCGGCGCCCCGCACCTGGAGGCAGCGCGCCCCGCCGGCCAGGAAGGCGGCGGCGAGATCGGGCACGCTCCAGGCGTGCGACGCGGCGGTGCGGGCATCCACGATGGCGTAGAGGCGCGGCAGCGCCCTCGCAGACGACAGCCGCACGGCCGGCGGCTGCGGCTCGCCGGCGCGGCCGGCGCCGGCGGTCATCCGCCCCGCCCGGCCGGGAGCCCCGGCGCCGTGCCCGGACCGCTCGCGAATCGGTCCAGGAAGGCGGTGCTCACGCGCCCCGCCACGAAGTCCGGATCGCTGAGGATGCGAAGGTGGAGGGGAATCGTCGTGTCGATTCCGGCGATCACCGTCCTCGTCAGCGCGCGCCGCATGCGGGCGATCGCCTCTGGGCGGTCACGGCCGTGCGCGACGACCTTGGCCACCAGCGAATCGTAGTGCGGCGTCACGACGCCTCCTGCCTCGAGGTCCGTGTCGATGCGGACGCCCGGCCCCGTGCCGCCCTGCAGGGTGAACGCCGCGATCGTCCCCGGCGAGGGCCGGAACGTCTCCGGGTGCTCGGCGTTGACGCGGCACTCGATGGCGTGCCCGCGCGGCGCCGACGCCCCGCCGCCGGGCGGCAGCTCCTGCCCTGCCGCAATCCGGAGCTGCTCCTTGACGATGTCGACCCCGGTGACCATCTCCGTGACCGGGTGCTCGACCTGCAGCCTGGCGTTCACCTCGATGAAGTGGAACGCGCCGCCCTCGTCGCGCAGGAACTCGAAGGTCCCCGCGTTCCGGTAGCCGACGGCGCGGGCGGCGCGGGCGATCCGGGCCCCCAGCTCCCGGCGGGTCGGCTCGTCGACGGCCGGCGAAGGCGATTCCTCCAGGAGCTTCTGGTGCCGCCGCTGGATGGTGCACTCCCGCTCACCGAGGCTCAGCGACGTGCCGGCGCCATCGACGAGCACCTGGAACTCGATGTGCCGCGCCGCGGCCAGGTACCGTTCCAGGTAGAGCCTCGAATCGCCGAACGCCGACTGTGCCTCGCGCTGCGCGGTACGCCACGCGGGCTCGAGCGAGGCGGCGTCGGGCACGATTCGCATGCCCCGGCCTCCGCCGCCGCCTCGCGCCTTGACGATCACCGGATAGCCGAGCGACTGCGCGGCGTCGTGCACGGCGGCGGTCGCGTCGACGGGCACCTCGGCGCCCGGGAGGACCGGGAGGCCGGCGCGGCGCATCGCCGCCCGCGCCGCCACCTTGTCGCCGAAGAGGCGCAGGACGGCGGGTGGCGGCCCGACGAAGACGATGCCCCGCGCGGCACATGCTTCTGCGAGGTCCGCGCTCTCGGCGAGGAAGCCGTAGCCGGGGTGCACGGCGTCGGCGCCCGAGAGTCGAGCCGCCTCGACGATGGCCGCCACGTCGAGGTAGCTTCGCTCCGCGGGCGCGGGTCCGATGCAGACGGCGCGATCGGCCGCCTGCGCATGGAGGGCGCGTCGATCCGCCGTCGAGCAGACGGCGACGGTCTCCACGCCGAGTTCCCGGCAGGCGGCCATCACGCGCAGCGCCACCTCGCCCCGGTTGGCGACGAGAACCCTCTTGAGCATCCGCCTCGAGCATCCGCGTGGGGGCGAGCCCAGCCGGCCTGCAGGAGTCCGCGCCGTTCTACGGCGCGGACTCCTAGCCCGGGAACCGTCGCCTGCGGCTCCGATTCCCGCCCAGCCGGCCTACAGGAGTCCACGCCGTTCTACGGCGCGGACTCCTGACGCGCTACGTCGTTCCGGTACTGCCGGCAGACGTCACGCCTGGCGATCCTCAGAACGTGGCGAGGACGTTGATCGACGAGCCGCCCCCCGCCTTGATGTTCAGGGGCGCTCCCGTGACCATGAACTCCCAGCGACCGAGCTCCTCCGCCAGATCGCCGACCGCCTCGAGGTCCTGGCCGTCGAGGATGACCGCGCCCAGGGCGACCAGCGCCGCGCTGTGAATCGGCAGTCCGACTCCGCGCTCCACGCCGGGCGGCCGCACGTCGTTCGGCCCGTCGTCGGCGATGATCGCCACATCCCGCGCCTTGAACCAGGGGATGACCGACCAGTGCCACCCGGCGTCCGGCCCGGCCATGCCCACCTTCCACGGACCCAGCGCCCTGCGCCGGGCCCACTTGCCCGTGCGCAGGAACACGGCGTCGCCGGGGAGCACCTCGATGCCGGTTTCCTCCTCCCACGCCTCGATGTCCCTGAGCGTGACCGGCGTGCCCGGCTCCAGCCACGGGAGGCCCTTGAAGCGGGGCATGTCGATGAGAACGCCGCGCGTGATGAACCCGTTGCTCCAGACGTCGATGCCCAGCTTGTGGCACCCGTCCTCGTCCTCGACCTCTTCCCGCGGGTATCCGTTGTACGCCTTGCCCTTGTAGAAGAAATGGCAGAGGGCATCGACGTGGCTGTGGAACGTCCCGCCGTGCACCGTCTCCCAGACGAGCTTGTTGCCGTGGTTGAACTTCTGGAAGGGCGTATGGACGTCGGGGTCGGCCGTCTCAATCAGCTGATGCTCCAGCGAAACCGACCGGCCCGTCTTGACGAGCGCCGCCGCCTGCTTGCGCTTCTCGGGCGTGATGAGGTTGACGGCGCCGAGCTGGTCGTCCGGCCCCCAGCGGCCCCAGTTGGACACCTCCCAGAACATCCGGTCCCACGCCTCCACGGTCAGCAGCGGGTAGCCGCCGATGCCCGACGGCGCGCTCTGCGACGACGGCCGTGCGACGAACCCCGTGGCGACCAGGATCGCGATTGCGGCGCCACCGGCAACGAATCTCGTTCTCATGACGGTTCTCCATCCGAAAACGGACCTGTTCACGATGTCCCGACGCTCCACTGTCGCGTCGTGTCGGG
>JAPOWL010000032.1:0-8004 GCA_026707615.1 Acidobacteriota bacterium
GACAGGACCAGGTTGAACCAGCCGCGGAAGAAGAGGTTGCCCTCCGAGCCGATCGGATCGGGCGACAGGCCCCACGGCTCCACCCCGTTCGCGGTCCACCCGATGCGGTTGTAGTTGCCCCGCAGCCGCTCCGGAATGCCCTGCATCACGGCGTCCGGGTAGTTGGCGCGCCGGGGGTCGTCGCCGATCTGCGTCAGCCAGTCGATGGCGCCCCAGTAGGTCGGGTAGCGAGTCGCCAGCCCGTCGGCGATGCGGGTGTAGACCTCGCGCCACGCCGGCGTCTGGTCGGCCATGACGAGCAGCGCGTAGGACGAGTCCTGCAGGTCGAAGCGCGGGTAGCTGGTCACGACCGGATTCGAGTAGCGGTCCCACCACGGGTGGGGCATGCCGTCGCCGCCCCAGTCGTCCGGCGTCGTGGTCTTCTCCCACAGGAAGCGCAGCCAGCCGCGCGCCCGCCGGTTGAGGGTCGGATGGACGGAGCGCGGCGTCGCCGTGAGGCCGCGCGCGGGAGCCGGCGCCTGCCCGGCCGCCGCTCCGAGCGCCCCGGGGGCGAACGCGACGGCCCCCGCCCCGGCGCCGGCCTGCTTCAGGAACCCACGACGCGACCACTCGCTTCCAGTCGGCACGACACGCCTCCTCGGCCCCGCGAAGGACCCGCTCGAACGCCGATTCTCCCTGTTACGATACGGTCACCGGCGCAGGCAGGCAAGGGGGCAGGCGACGCGTGAAGCACAGGCGTGGATGCCCCGGAGATGCTCATGACGAACCATGCCCGGTGGGCCTGCTTCTGCACGTGGCTGACGCTCGCGTCCCTGCCGGCGGCGGGTGCCGCACAGCAGTCCATGAGCGGCGACGGCGCGGCGGCAGGAGTCTGCGCCGCGGAGCCGGCGACGCAGGGGTCCCTCACGCGCGCAGACTCCCAACCCGCCGGGCAGGGCGCGCCGGCGGCCGGTTCGGCCACCTTCGCAACGGCGGACGGCCCGACCGCGGTCGGCCCGACGACCGGGAGCGAGGTCCAGGCCGCGGGCGGCACCTCGACCAGCCCGGATGTGACGGCCGCCGACCTCCGGCGCATGGAGGCGCTGGCCCGCAGCGTCACCATCTACCGCGACACGTGGGGGGTGCCCCACGTCGTCGGCACCACCGACGAGAGCGCGATGTTCGGCGCCGCGTACGCGCGCGCCGAGGACCAGCTCCCCGAGGACGAGCCCTTCTTCCTCACTGCCCTCGGCCGCCGCGCGGAGATCGACGGCGAGGACGCACTCGACGACGACCGGCTCGTCCGGGCCTACCGCGTACCCGACCTCGCGCGCGCGGAGTACGAGACCGCCCCGCCGGGGATCCGCGCCCTGGCCGAGGCCTACGCGGACGGCGTGAACTACTACCTGCTGCGCAACCCCGACGTGCGTTGGCAGGTGCTCGAGCGCTTCGAGCCGTGGTACGTCTTCGCCTTCTACCGCCTCGACGCCGGGCCGTGGCTGGCCGGCCCCGCCGAGCAGGTCGCCTTCCGCGCCCCGGCCGGACCCGCGAACGGCTCGAACGCCTGGGCCGTCGGCCCGTCGCGCACCGCGAGCGGCCACGCGATGCTCTTCTCGAACACCCACATGCGCTTCAACGTCCCCTACGAGTTCCACGTCAAGAGCGAGGAGGGGCTGAACGTCTCCGGCATCACGGGCTACGCGATGGTCGGCCTCCCGTTCGTGGGCCGCAACGAGCGCATCGGCTGGACGGTCACGGTGAACTACCCCGACGTGG
Organism: Acidobacteriota bacterium; assembly: GCA_026707615.1. Taxonomy (GTDB): domain Bacteria; phylum Acidobacteriota; class Vicinamibacteria; order Vicinamibacterales; family UBA8438; genus JAGWAJ01. Next base: position 1,756 of record JAPOWL010000032.1, read on the forward strand.
TCGACGTCTATCGGCTCACGTTCGACGATCCGGACGATCCGCTGGCGTACCGGTACGGCAGCGGATACCGGCGCGCCGAGGAGTGGACGGAGACCATTCGCGTGCGGACCGGCTCCGGCATCGAGGAGCGGCCCACGACGTTCCGCCGGAGCCACCACGGGCCGGTCTTCGAGGCCGCTCCGGGCGAGCACTACGCCGTCCGGCGCGCGAATCAGGACGGCGGCAGCCTCTTCCCGCTGTACTACGCGATCGCGAAGGCGCGGAACCTCGACGAGTTCAGGGCCGCCTTCGAGAACGGGAGGCTCGTCTACCACAACTTCGTGTACGCCGACGTCGACGGGAACATCTTCTACCTCTACGGCGGCGCGCATCCGCGCAAGGACCCGCGCTTCGACTGGGAGCGCCCGGTCGACGGCTCGGACCCCGCCGCGGAATGGCAGGGCACGCTCTCCATCGCCGAGACCCTGCAGATCGCGAACCCGGCGAGCGGCTGGCTGCAGAACGCCAACGCCACCCCGTTCCACGCCTCCGCGCCCGGCGACAATCCCGACCCGTCGGAGTTCCCGCCGTATCTCGTCCGGGAAGCCGGTCCCCGAACGCTCCGCCCGCTCATCGACAGCGACGGCAACGGGGCCCGGGCGCGCCAGTCGCGGCGGCTGCTCGCGGCGGAGAGCGGGCTCACGTTCGACCGCTGGACGGCCCTGGCCGCCGACAACCACTTTCTGTCCGCCGACGAGGAGCTGCCCGGACTCGTCGACGAGTGGAAGCGCCTTGCGGCGGAAGACCCGGCCCGCGCCCGGGCGCTCGCCGAGCCGCTGCGCCTGCTGCAGGCGTGGGATCGGCGCGGCGCCGCGCACTCCGTGGCCACCACGCTCTTCGTCCGCTGGCGCGAGGAGACGCTCGCGGCGGTCGAGAACGGCCCTGCCATCGAGGACCGCGCGACGACCGAGGACCGCGCGACGACCGAGGACCGCGCGACGACCGAGGACCGCGCGACGACCGAGGACCGCGCGACGACCGAGGACCGCGCGACGACCGAGGACCGCGGCGCAGCCCGGGGAGGCGAGCTCGCCGACGACAGGACCGACGACGACAGCCGGGGCCCGGGCTGGTCGCGGGTCTCGGCCCTCGAGGCCGCCGTCGCCGACCTGACCGCGCGCCACGGCACGTGGCGGACGAGCTGGGGCGACATCAATCGTCACCAGCGCCCGCGGTTCCGCGAAGGACGGTCCTACGACGACGGCGCCCCGAGCCTGCCGCTGCCGGCCGCGGACGCCGACCTGGTCGGGTCGATACTGACCGCCTCGTCGGAGCGGCCGCCCGGCGCCCGCCGCCGCTACGGCACGTTCGGCAACACCTACGTCGCGGTGATGGAGTTCAGCACTCCCATCCGCGCCCGCACCGTCGTGCCCTACGGGCAGAGCGGCGACCCGGACTCGCCGCACTTCTTCGACCAGGCACCGCTCTTCGTGGCAGGCAGGTTCAAGCCGTCGTGGTTCACTATGGAGGAGATCGAGGCCAACCTGGAGCGCCGCTACCACCCGGGCGAACGGTAGAAGCCGGCGCCGCCCGGCCGCGTCGGATCGACTGCCGCGGTCCCCGGACCCGGACCCGAGCGGCGGGGACCGCGCGGGGAGCGTCCGGGCCGGGCGCGGCAGCGCAGCGGCAGCGAGGCGCCGCGCACGCCCGAACGGCCGGTAGTCGCCAGGTCGTGCGGAACGGTGGTTGCGCCGGTCGGGCCGCGCGACTATCGTAGCCGGCAGGGCTTCCGATCGCTCGCCGCAGGGAGGTTGACATGAGGTGCCGAGGGTCCGTCTCCATCGCGTTCGTCGCCGTCGCGCTCGCCATCACCGGCTGGGCGCCCGCGGCTCTCGGGCAGGACGCCGACCTGCCCCGGACGCCGGACGGGCGACCGGATCTGCAGGGGGTCTGGAACTTCAGCACCATCACGCCGCTGGAGCGTCCCGAGGAGCTGGCCGACCAGGCGTTCCTGACCACGGAGGAAGCGGCCGCGTTCGAGCAGGAAACGGCGGCCGGGAGGGTGGACGCGCCGCCCCCGCCGGGCTGCCCGGGCGGCTACAACCAGTTCTGGTTCGACCCGGGGACCGAGGTGGTCGGCGACCGCCGGACGTCGCTGATCGTCGACCCGCCCGACGGGCGCCTTCCCGCGCTGCGGCCGGGGGTGGCGCAGGGCGAGATGGTTCCCGACGACGGCAGCGTTGTCGCGCCCCCCGAGGCGCGCCCCGTCCGCTTCCGCGCGGGAGGCGTCGGGTACGACGGCCCGGAAGACCGCGGCCTCGCCGAGCGGTGCATCCTCGGGTTCAACACCGGACCGCCGATGCTCCCGAGCGGCTTCTACAACGACTACATGCAGCTCTTCCAGGGACCCGACCACGTGGCGATTCTCAACGAGATGGTCCACGACGTCCGCATCGTGCCGCTCGACGGACGCGCGCAGCTTGCGGACGGCGTCCGGCAGTGGATGGGCAGCTCGCGCGGGCACTGGGAGGGTGACACGCTCGTCGTCACCTCGACCAATTTCAGCGACCGGACGGCCGGGTTCAACACGTCGGTCATCAGCGGCGTCGGGACCGGCGAGGGGCTGCAGCTCGTCGAGCGCTTCACGCGCGTGGACGCCGACACGCTGCTCTACGAGTTCACCGTCGACGACCCGGCGACCTACACGCGGCCGTTCACCGTCGCCGTGCCCATGATTCGGACCGACGCGCCCATCTTCGAGTACGCCTGCCACGAGGGGAACTACGGCCTGCTGAACATCCTCCGGGGCGCGCGCGCCGAGGAGCGGGAGGCCGCGGAGGCCGGGCAGCCGTAGTCCGGCGCGTCGCCGAGCCCGCGAGGCCGGGAATGCCGGGAGGGCGGATCCGGAGGGACATCGGCGGCGCCACCGGTCGGAGTTGCTCGTACAATTCGGTGCTCGCAGATCTGTCCGACGACAGTTGTTCTGCCAGCACGAGTGGATGAGAGGCAGAAGGAGGAAGAGATGAGGCATCGAAACCTCGCCGTTCTGTGCGCCGCGGCCGCGGTCGTGGCCCTGGCGCCCGCGCTCGCGGCGGGCCAGGCGGAGGTACCCCGGACGTCGTGGGGTGCGCCGGACATCGGGGGCGTGTGGGACTTCCGCTCGATCACGCCGATGGAGCGGCCCGACGACCTGGCGGATCAGGAGTTCCTGACCGAGGAGGAGGCCGCGCGCCTGGAGCAGGAGACGGTCGCCCGCAACCAGGAGCTTCTCGACCGACCGGCGCAGCGGACCACGGTCACCGAGAGCGTCGACAGCGGAGAGAACGGCGCCCCGGGGTTCTACAACAACTTCTGGCTGGACCGGGGGACGACGACCGTCGGCACCCGCCGCACGTCGCTCATCGTCGACCCGCCGAACGGGAAGATGCCGGCATTCACGCCGGAGGCCGCGGCCCGGCAGGATGCGCTCCGCGCGGCCCGCGAGGGCGTCGTGACGCACGCTCCGACCCCGGGAGGCTGGGTCGAGGACCTCGGCGCCAACGGGCTGCAGCTCCGCTGCATCACCGGCTTCAACGCCGGCCCGCCGATGACGCCGGGCGGCTACAACAACAACGTCCAGATCTTCCAGACGGAGGACTTCGTCGCGCTCCTCAACGAGATGAACCACAACGTGCGCTTCGTGCCCCTCGACGGCCGGGAGCACGTCGATCTGCCGCAGTGGACGGGCGACTCCCGCGGCCGCTGGGAGGGCGACACCCTGGTGGTGGAGACCGTCTCCTTCCTCCGCGAGACCAGCTTCTCGTCGGGGCGCACGGACGCGAACCTGCACCTCACCGAGCGCTTCACACGCGTGTCGCCGGATGTCCTGATGTACGAGGCGACCATCGACGACCCGACGGTCTGGACGCGACCCTGGACGTACCAGGTGCCGATGTCCTTCAACGACGAACCGCTCTACGAGTACGCCTGCCACGAGGGGAACTACGGGCTGGAGAACATCCTCGCCGGCGCCCGCGCCGAGGAGGCAGCGGCGATGGCGGCCGAAGGCAGGTAGCCGCAGTCGAACGCCCGTCAGGGGCGCGCCGGTGTCGGCGATGCGTCACCGGCGCCCTTCGCATCGCAAGCCGTTTCGAGGCCGGCCTGGGTCGGAACCCGGGTCGGCCTTTCCCGTCTCGGGGATCAGAAGAATCGCAGCGAGTAGCCGACCCGGACCCCGCGCCCCATCTCGGGGGCCAGGTCCTTGATGAACGACGTGTGGTTCCGGTAGAGCGCGTTCGCCAGGTTGTAGCCGGTGAAGGACAGGACGTGCGCCACGTGCTGCCGGGGCCAGATGTAGGAAGCGTCCAGGTTGATCACCGAGTAGCCGCCGGTCTCCGTCTCGCTGCGGAAGACGCGATCCTGCCGTCCCGCGAACAGGAGCTCCGGGCTGATCGTCAACCCGCCGACCGGGACATCGAGGCTGAGCGTCCCGCGTAGCGGGGGTATGCGCGGCAGCGGCTCGCCCGTGGTCGTCAGGGTTGCGTCGACGTAGCCGAGCCCCAGGGTCGCCCAGATCTGTCCGCCCAGCCAGAAGCTCCCGCGGGCGTCGAAGCCGACGAACCGGCTGTCGCCCTGCCGGATGTCCAGGACACGCAGGTTGTTCGCGACCTGGTCGGTCAGGTCACCGAAGATGAAGTCGGCGATGTCGTACACGTAGAAGTTCGCCTCGCCCTGCACGCGGCCGACGCGTTGCCGCAGGCTCACGTCGAGGCCGCGCATCGTCTCGGCTTCGAGATCCGGCCTGCCGACCTCGAAGTTCCCGAGGTGCGGGCCGAAGTTGTAGAGCTCCTCGAGCGCCGGCACCCGATGCGAGTGGGTGAAGTTGGCGACGATCGCGGTGCTCCCGCCGAGGTCCGCGTGCAGGCCGATCGACGCCGACGCGCCGAGGAACTGCCGGTCGCGCGGGTCGGCGGGCACCAGCACGCGTTCGTCCCCCTCCTCGGCGTGATCCTCGTCACCGCGGTCGTCATCGTCGTCGTCATGCCCGTGGTCGTCGTCATGCCCGTGGTCGTCGTTATGCCCGTGGTCGTCGTTATGCCCGTGGTCGTCGTGGTCGTCGTCCTCGTGGTCGTCGTCGTGATCGTGGTCGTCGTGATCGTGGTCGTGCCCGTCGCCCTCATGGTCGTGGCCCGGCAGCACGGGACGCCCCGCCGCGCGGTAGTCGGTGCGCTCTACCCGCCCGCCGACCTGCACGCGAAAGCGGCCGAGAGTGAGCTCCTCGTAGCCGAAGAGGGAGAACGAGATCTGCTCGGTGCGCGGCGCAAGCGCTTCCGCCCCGATCGCCTCGAAGTTGCGGAACCGCAGCTCCGAGCCGAATCGCCCGGTGAGGTACTCCTGCTGTCGCTGATAGACCAGGGTCCGCGTGAGGTAGGTCCGGTTGTTGAAACGCGTATCGACGTTCTCGATGCCGCCAAGCGTGTCGACGTGGTCGTCCTGCACGTCGATCGCGAAGAATCCCGTGCGGACCCCCTGGATAACGGCGTTGTCGATGTTGCGCACGCCGATGTCGAGCCGGGCCACGCGACGCTCGGAAGCGAGGTCGATCTCGAGCTCGGCGTGATCATGCTCTTCCGGCTCCCCATGAGAGTGGAACCGATCCTCGAAGGGCAGGCCGAAGCGGCTGTTCTCCATCGTCAGGCCGAAGCTCGTGAAGAAGCGGTCGCCGAAGTAGCCGAGCCCCGCGCGCCCGCTCGAGAGCTCCGTGGCCGAGTTGAAGACGCTTCCCTCCGGCGTGTCGTAGTCGCCCGCCTGCCGGTAGGAACCGCTCCCCCAGTAGAGCAGGTTGCCCCGCGAGTGTTGCACGTTGGCGTACGTGCCGACCTGCCGGTTCGCGCTGCCGGCATCGGTTCCGAACCGCCCCCGCGTGCCGTCGAGCAGCGTGTCGCCGTAGCTCTCCGGCGGGGTGAGCAGGTTGCGGTAGGCCGCGTGCGGCGTAATCACGTTGATGAGGCCGACGACGTTCGACCCGTAGAGCAGCGTGGCCGGCCCGCGCGTGATCTCGATCCGCTCGGCGCTGTTCGGGTCGATCGAGACGCCGTGGTGATCCGAGGTGCTCGAGAGATCGCCGGTCGGGATCCCGTCCTCGATGATGTGCACCCGATCCCCGCCGAACCCGCGGACGATCGGCCGGCTCGCTCCGGGCCCGAAGCTGCGGTTGGCAATGCCCGGCTCGTCCTCGAGCGCCTCCCCGATGCTCCCGGGCGCCTCGCGGGCAATCTCGAATGCGTCGAC
>JAPOWL010000032.1:8014-12589 GCA_026707615.1 Acidobacteriota bacterium
CGCCTCCGCCCCCACCATCGCTTCGGCGGTGACGGTCACCTCCTCCCGCAGCGCCGACAGGCTGAGCACGAAGTCGACGCTGGTCGTCTCCCCGGCCGTCACCGCAACCCTCTGCCGGCCGGTGGTCAGTTGCTCTCGCTGCGCCGTGACCTCGTACGAGCCGGGCGGGACGTTGGTGAACTGGAAGGTCCCCTCGTCCGTGAACGTGAACGCGCCGGTCCCCAGGATCAGAATGACGGCGCCGTCCACCGGTCCGCCGTTCTCCAGCAGCGTCACGGTGCCGCGCAGCGTCCCGCCGTCACCGGTCTGGGCCTCGGCCGGCGCGGCGGCGAGCGCGACGGCGGCAGCGATGGCAAGCAGAACGGGTCGGGCGAGGCGACTCCGATCGGCGGGGGCACTACGGCGCGGCACCGCGTGGGGGCACGACGGCGCCCGACTTCGTCCGGCACGAATCGTCGAGTGCGCGCTCCGGGTCGTCTGCTGCATCATGGCCGGTTGACGGTGAGTTCCGTGCACCATAACGAGGAGATTCTAGCGAACGTGGCGGCCCGCTCCCCGGGGTCCGACGTCCGGGAGACAGCGAGCGGGGAGCTTGCTCCCGGCTGGCCCGGCGTGGTACGTTCCGCTGCGCCAGTTGGGCGCTTTTGTCGGTTTCTCAGGCGGGCGGGAGCATGACCATGTCACGGATCGGGTTCGTTCTCGTAATGTCGTGCGTGCTGGGCACTATTCCGTTCTTCGGCGCCGTCACCGCCGCGCAGGCCCAGGTGAAGGCCGGCGACGTCGTGGACCGAGCGTCCCTGAAGGCCTTCGTGGAGAGGGCCGTCGAGGTAGCGGAGCGAGAGATCTCGGACCCCGCCGACGCGTACGCGTTCTTCGACCGCACCTTCCGGCCGGTGGGTGAATGGAGGATGGGATCCATCTACCTCTACACCTCCAACACCCGCGGCGTCATTCGGTTTCACGGCGCCAGAACGGACCTGGAGGGAGTGGACCTGTACAACGACCGCGACAAGACCGGGAAGCTGTACGTCCGGGAGCTCATCCGTGCCGCGGAGGCCGGCGGCGGCTTCGTGGAGTACTACTTCGACAACCCGGCCGTCGCCGGCGACGAGGACGAAGGGTCGCTCAAGGTCGGCTACGTCAAGATGCTGGACATTGGAGGAGAAAAGCGCTTCCTCGGCTCCGGCATCTATCCGGCCGATTCCGTGCCCATCGCCCCGCCGCTCGCCCTGCTGGCGCTCGTGGCCCTGCTCGCGGGCGGCGCCTACCGGCGGCTCCGGGGGCGGTAACGGGGGACAGGCGCCGGGCGGCGCGCGCCGCGCAACGTCACGATCGACGATCCCAGGGCCGGCTCCGCGGGTGCGGAGCCGGCCCTTCGCGTCTCCGCGCGCCACCCCGCGGATCGGGTCCCCGCTGCCGCCGTTTTGACGTCCCGGGGCGATTGTGCGATCTTCCCGTCAGCCGGGCGGCAGCCGCTTCGGTGGAGGAGGTACGTCAACAGCCATGTGCAGAACGCTCTCGAGTCGGCACCCGATCCGTTGGCTTGCGGTCGTGGCCGTTGCCTGCCTGGGAACCGTCGGCGTGAGCGCGCAGGACGGCGCCGCCGATGGGGAATGGGGGGTGTTCGGAGCGGACGCCGGCGCCACGCGCTATTCGCCGCTCGGCGAGATTCACGCCGGGAACGTCGCGGACCTGGCGGTGGCGTGGCGCTGGAGCGCACGGGATCAGGGCACGCCTCCGCCGTCCGGCCGGACGCAGATCAGTCCCATCGTGGTCAACGGCGTCCTCTATACGACCATCGGGAACCAGCGCAGCGTGATCGCTCTCGATGCCGCCACGGGCGAGCCCATCTGGAACTGGCACCCGGGCGACAACGAACGCCGGTGGGGCGACATCATCGAGCCCGTGGCTCGCAGCGCGGGGCGCGGCGTCTCCTACTGGACGGACGGGGCGGGCGACGAGCGCATCTTCGTGGTGACGCCGAGCTTCCAGTTGGCGGCCCTGGACGCCGGGACGGGGAGTCTGGTGGAGGACTTCGGCACCGCCGGCGTCGTGGACATGATGGACGACCTGCGCTGGAGCGAGCGGCCGGCCGCGGAGCGGGCGGGCCGCGTGGCCAACACGTCGCCGGCATCGATCATCGGCAACACCCTGGTGGCGTCGATCTCGATGCACACCGGCAGCATTCCGACCCGGGCCTCACCCAACGAGGTCTGGCCCATGAACATGCCCGGCGACGTGGTGGCGTACGACACCCGCACCGGCCGGACGCTCTGGCGCTTCAACACCATCCCGCAGGAGGGAGAGTTCGGCGTCGAGACCTGGCTGCAGGCCGACGAGGCCCTCTGGGACGTTCCGACAGGCACGCACGACTGGGTGCAGGAGCGTCCGGAGCTCCTCGACGCCTCCTGGAAGTACACGGGCAACGTCGGGCACTGGGCGCCGGTGACGGCCGACCCGGAGCTCGGCCTGTTCTACGTGGCCACCGAGACTCCCACCAACGACTACTACGGCGGCTACCGGCCGGGCGACAACCTCTTCGGCAACTCCGTGCTGGCGCTCGACGCCGAGACCGGCGAGCGGGTGTGGCACTTCCAGCTCACCCACCACGAGCTGTGGGACTACGACATCCCCACCGCCCCCATCCTGGTGGACATCGAGGTCGACGGCGCTCCGATCAGGGCGCTGGTGCAGCTCTCGAAGCAGGGTTTCGCGTACGTGCTGGACCGCGAGACGGGCGAGCCCGTGTGGCCGATCGAGGAGCGGGCCGTGCCGCCGTCCGACGTGCCGGGCGAGCGGGCGTCGCCGACCCAGCCCTTCCCCACCCGGCCGCCCGCGTTCGAGCGCCAGGGCGTCACCGAGGACGACCTGATCGACTTCACGCCGGAGCTGCGGGCCGAGGCACTGCAGCTCGTGGAGCAGATCCGGCTCGGGCCTCTCTACACTCCGCCTTCCCTGATCGAGCCGGGCGTCAACCTCGGCACCCTCGGGCTTCCCGGCGCGGGCGGCGGCGTCAACTGGCCGGGCGGAGCGGTGGATGTCGAGGAGGGGCTGCTGTTCGTGCCGTCACAGACGCGGCCGACGCTGTTCGGATTGACGGACGGCACCGAAGGCACCGGCGTGCGCTACCACATCTCGTTCTCGCGCGGCGTTCCGACGGTCCGCGACCTGCCGCTCCTGAAGCCTCCCTACGGCCGGATCACCGCTATCGACCTGACCGCGGGAGAGATGCTGTGGCAGATCCCGCACGGCGAGACGCCCGACTACATCCGGGAGCATCCGGACCTGCAGGGCGTGACCGTGCCGCGGACGGGGATGCTCACGCAGAGCTCCGGACTGCTCGCCACCTCGACCCTGCTGTTTGCCGGCGAAGGGCAGCGGGGGACTCCCGTGCTCCGCGCGTACGACAAGCGGACGGGAGAGGTCGTGCACGAGATTCCGCTGCCGGGCGGACCGACCACCGGCTTCCCGATTACATACAGCGCCGGCGGCCGGCAATACCTGGTCGTGGCGGCCCTGGACGAGGAGCGAATCGCGGAGCTGGTCGCTTTCGCCGTCGAGTAGTGCGGTCGGCGGGAGTCGTCGGCCGCCCCGTTATCCGGTGGAACGACCGTGCCTCAGCGGAGCATGTGCCGTCAGGGCAAGGCGAACACGAACAGATTGTTGCCGACGCTGGGGCGTAGCTCCGGAGTCAGCAGCATGTGGCCGCTGACGGTCGCCGCCGTGCCGGTGCTGATCGCCACGTACTGCCGGCCGTCGACGGCGTAGGTGATGGGGAAGCCGGTGATCGGCGAGCCGAGGTTGATCTCCCACAGGACCTCGCCGGTCTCGTGGTCGAGGGCCCGGAAGCGCCCGTTGCCGTCGCCCCCGAAGACCAGCCCCCCGCCGGTCGCGACGAGTGAAGTCGTGACCGCCCGCTGCTCGTGGACCCACGTGATCTCGCCCGTCTCCGCCGAGATCGCCTGCACCGTGCCGACCTGGTCGGTCCCCGGCGCGATCTGGTTGCGCACGGCGAGGGCGTAGATGGCCAGCCCGCCCTCGCGCGTCGCGAGCATCCGCGCGCAGACGTTGCGGAGCGGGAAGTACATCGTGTTGGTCAGCGGACTGTAGGCGCCCGCCTCCCAGTCCTTGCCGCCAATCCACGTCGGGCAGGCCAGGACCTCCTGCCCCAGGGAGCTGAAGACCACCTCGGCGTTCTCCGAGACTTCGCCGGTCGCCCCGTCGATGTCGCTGATGACGTTCTGCGTCACCGTCGGCGTCGCCCAGAGGAACTCCCCCGTCTCGCGGTCCAGCGTGTAGACCACGCCGGTCTTGCCCGGGATGCCCGTCAGCACCCGGCGCACCTCACCGGGCACGATGCGCGGGTTGATCCAGCTCACGGCGGCCGGATCCGGCGCCACCGCGGTGTCGACCAGCATCCGCTCGAACGGGTGGTCGAGGTCCCAGTGATCGTTCAGGTGCTGGTAGTACCACCGGATCTCGCCCGTGTCGCCGTCCAGCGCCAGCGTGGAGTTGTGGTAGAGGTGCTTGTTTCCCGCGCCCCCGAGCAGGAACTTGGGCGCCGGCGAGGTGACC
>JAPOWL010000384.1:0-7297 GCA_026707615.1 Acidobacteriota bacterium
TGCCGGGCACGAACAGCAGCGGGCTGAAGGCGGCCACCGTCGTCAGGACCGCGAAGGTGACCGGCCGGGCGATCTCGCGGGCGCCGTCGATCCCGCCGCGCAGGCCGTCGCCGTGCTCCTCCTGGTGCCGGTAGATGTTCTCGCCCACGATGATGGCGTCGTCGACGACGATGCCCAGCACGAGGACGAACGCGAAGAGCGACAGCATGTTGAACGAGACGTCGAGGCCCGGCATCAGCGCGATGGCCCCCAGGAACGAGATGGGGATGCCTAGGCTGACCCAGAACGCCAGGCGCAGCTCCAGGAACAGCGCCAGCACCAGGAAGACGAACGCGAACCCCGCGAAGCCGCTCCGGAGCATCAGCGAGAGCTGGTTGCTCAGCGACTCCGCCTCGTCCTGCCAGACCGTGAGCGAGACGCCCTCGGGGAGGCGCGCCTGCGCTCCTTCGACGTATTCCGTAGCGAGTGCGGCCAGCTCGACCGCGCTCTGGTCGCCGGTCGCGAAGACGGAGACCATCATCGTCGGCTCGACGTCGAACCGGGCGTACTGGTCCGTCTCCTCGAACCCGTCGACCACCGTCGCCACGTCGCCGAGCTGCAGGCGGCTGCCGTCGGCCCGCGTCCAGAGCACGAGGTCCTCGAACTCGGCCCCGCGGTAGGCCTGCCCGATCGTCCGCAGCAGGATCTCGCCCCGCTCCGTCCGCACCGACCCGCCCGGCAAATCGAGGGAAGACCGGCGCACCGCCTGCGCCACCCGATCGAACGTCAGGCCGTGCCGCCGCAGGTCGTCCTCGGAGACCTCGATCGAGATCTCGTAGGGCGGAGCGCTCACGAGGTCGACCTGCGTGATCTCCGGGATGGCGGTCAGCTCGTCGCGCACTCGTTCGGCGACCTGCTTCAGGGTGAACGGGTCGACGTCGCCGGAGACCGCGATGTCGACGATCTGCTGCCGGCTCGTCAACTCGCGGATGATCGGCTTCTCGGTCTCGATGGGGAACGTGATGATGGCGTCGATGTTGCTCTTGACCTCGTCGACGACGCGGCGGGCGTCGGCCCCGAGGTCGAGCTCGATCATCACAGTGCCCATCCCCTCCGACGCCGTCGACCGGATCCGCCGGATGCCGTCGATGCCCTGGATCGCCTCCTCGATGCGAACGTTGACCGCCTGCTCGACCTCCTCGGGGGCGGCGCCCAGGTAGGGGACCTCGACCTGGATGCGGTCGAGCTCCATCTCCGGAAACGCCTCTTCCCTGACGTTCGTCGCAGCGAGGAGGCCGCTCACCACGATGAACGCCATCACGAGGTTGGCGGCGACGCTGTTGCGCACGAACCACTCGATCATGGTGTTCACGTTACCGCTCCACGCGCCGCGCGGTCTTGCCGATCCTCTGCAGCGCCGACGGCACGATCGTAGACCGGGGCAGCGCTTGCTCGATGTCCTCGGGCAGCATCGGAGCAGCGAGTCTCCCTCCCCGGGAACCAGGCACCGTCTCCGGCCCGTCCAAAGAAGATGGGGGTGAAATGCGACGCGCGGTCGAGTCCGGTCCCCGCGTCGCGGGACGGAAGGGAGCTGGAGATGATGACCTGGCGGGAAGCGACGTCGGCCCTCGCTGGCCTGCGGCCGTCTGGCGGCGAGACGGGCCACGAGTTGGCGCGCCGCGCCCTGGCCACGGGAGTGGTCTGGGCCGTGCTCGCCGCCGCACCGACGCTCACGGCGCAGCCGGTCGAGGGGCGCGCTCAGTCCCTCGAGCCGACCGGCTCCGAACACCCGGCGATGTTCCGTGTGCGGCCGGATGGCGACTGCGATGTGCGGAACTACTCGCTCGCTCGGTTGATTGGCGAAGCGTACGGAGTGGACGTTCAGCAGGTCCTGGGCGGACCGGACTGGATCCACGACGAGCAGTTCGACATCGGGGCCATCTTCGAACCGGATTCCCACGCGGCAACAGACGAGTCGCGCGTGCGACGCATGCTGCAGAGGCTCCTCTGGGAGCGCTTCCAGTTGCGGCTGAGCGCCGGTCGGCTCGGCACGGTTGACGTTCTCGTCGTTACGCACGCGGAGCGTCTGGCGGCGAACTGAAGCGGACGACATCCGCGCGTGTCTCGCCTACGCGCGCGCGGAGGGCGAGGGTTCGTCAGCGGACGGCCCGTAGAGCGAGGGGACGGGGACGTCGTTGAGGCGAAGGTAGACCCCGAGCTGTGCCCGGTGGTGGATCATGTGATTCATGACGAAGGTCCGAAGCAGGGCCGCCTTCGGACGCGTGAAGAGAACCGTGCCGTCGTTCAGCAACGACCAGGGCTTCCGCAGGTCGTCGTCGCTGGCGCCGTCGATCGCGGCGCGCATCCGGCCGGCGTTGCTGTCGAACACGGCGACGATGCCGGCCGTGTCCGAGGGCGGCGGCTCCACCGGCCGGCGGCCGGGCGCGGCTTCGAACTGGTCCTGGGTGACGATCAGCGCGCCGAGGGACGGCAGGTCCGCCACGTGTCGTGCCAGCCAGAGCAGGGTTCCGGACTTTGGATGCGGCCTCCAATCGAACCTGTCGGCAGGCACGCGCTCCAGCGTCGTGCGCGTCCGCGCGATCTCTTGATCGAAGTCCAATAGCAGGTTGTCGCCGATCGCCATGCCTTCACTTCTCGCGGCCGCCGGATGCGGGTCACCGGGCGGCTCGTGACGCCTTCGTTCCTTGAGAATGTAGCAGGGGCGGCGTTCGTACACTGACAGAGTGCGGCCTCGCCGCGTGAACCGCGACCTGGGGTGGGGAGCCTCGGGCGACGGTTCACGGCCGAGGCCGGCCTGACCTGGAGACCGGACGGCCGCCGGCTTCCACGTAGAATCCACCGATGGAAGGACGCATCTCTCGCCGCCAGTTGCTGCACGCCGTCGGCGCCGCCGGCGGGGCGGCAGCCGTGCACGCCGCGGCCACCGCCCTGGGGCTGCTGCCGCCCGTGGCCCGGGCGGGCCAGCTCTCCCTCCGCCCCGCGGGAGGGCGGCCGCGCCACGTAGTCATCATCGGCGCCGGCATCGCCGGGTTGACGGCGGCGTACGAGCTGCGCCGGGCGGGCCATCGCTGCACGGTCCTCGAAGCCTCGCATCGGGCGGGAGGTCGCAACCTGACCCTCCGGCGCGGCGACGTCGTCGACGAGGTCGGGGCCAGGCAGGTCTGCGAGTTCGACGACCACCCCGACCTCTACTTCAACGCCGGCCCCGCGCGGATTCCCGGCAGCCACACCAGCCTGCTGCGCTACTGCCGCGAGCTCGGCGTGCGCCTCGAGATCTTCGTCAACGACAACCGCAACGCCTGGGTGCAGGACGATGCCGCCTTCGGCGGGCGCCCCATTCGCAGCCGGGAGTACATGACGGACGCCCGCGGTTTCGTGGCCGAGCTGCTGGCGAAGGCCGTCCACCCGCAGGACCTCGACGCCCGTCTCGACGCCGAGGACCAGGAGCGGCTGCGCGACTTTCTCCGCGTGTACGGCGACCTGGACGAGACGCTCGCCTACCGCGGCTCGGACCGCGCCGGCTACGCCCGCGGCGGCCTGACCTCGCCCGGCGTCCGGAAGCCGGTCCGCGGCTTCTCGGAGCTGCTCGACGCCGACTTCTGGCGCGAATACATGCACTGGGGCGAGATGATCGATCAGGCCGCGCCCATGCTGCAGCCCGTCGGCGGCATGGACCGCATCGTCGACGCCTTCCTGGGGCAGGTGGGCGACGCGGTCGAGCTCCGGGCCGTCGTGCGCGAGATACGGTTGGGCGAGAGCGACGTGGAGGTGGCGTACGCCGACGCGCGGGGCAACGTGCGCTCCGTCCGGGCCGACTACTGCCTCGACAGCATGCCGGCCCACCTGGTGCTGGGCCTGCGCCACAACCTGCCCCCGCGCTACGTGCAGGCGCTCGCCGCCCCCACGCTGAGCAAGAACGTCAAGGTGGCGTTCCAGGCGCGGCGCCGCTTCTGGGAGGACGAGCAGATCTACGGCGGAATCTCCTGGACCAACCAGGAGATCACCCAGATCTGGTATCCCCCGCACGGAATCCACGGCGACCAGGGCATCATCCTCGGCGCCTACACCTTCGACGACGGCCGCGGCCTGCGACTGGCCGGGATGTCGCCGGCCGAGCGCGTCGAGACGGCGCTGGCCCAGGGCGAGAAGGTCCATCCCGGCTACCGGCAGCACGTGGAGCGGGGCCTCAGCGTGGCCTGGTCGCGGATGAACCACATGCTCGGCTGCTCCACCGTCTGGACCGGCGAGGCGCAGCGCAACCATCTCCCGACGCTCCAGGCGCCGGCCGGACGGCACTACCTCGTGGGCGATCAGGTCAGCTACCACCCGGGCTGGCAGGAAGGCGCCATCCACTCGGCCTACCACGCCCTGCGCGACATCGACCGGCGGGAGCGGGAGGCGGCGGCCGCCGCCTGAGGCAGATCGGTCTACCGCGGCGGCGGGGGAGGGGGCGGCGGTGGCTCCGGAGGACGAGCCGGCCCGCCGGAGTGGCCGCCGCCGGAATCGACACCGTCACTGGGCGGCATACTGCGCCACCATGACCTTGTAGGCGCGTTCCGTCGAGAGGACGTTGGCCTTGTCGTTGACCGTCACGTGCTCGTCCATCGGGCCGGTCGCTTCATGAAGCTGGTGCAGGAGCGCGTCGTTGCGACTCTGGATCTCCTCGACCGTGGCCGCACCGCCATCGATGTCGTCCCAGAGCCTTCGCCAATCCTTCTCCACCAGGCGCTGTGACGTCCGCTTCGCCAGGTTCAGCGCGGCGATCTTGGTTCCGAAGTCCGCCACGTAATCGATGACCACGGTCGCCGCAATCAGCACGTTCGGGACGAGACGCCACACGTTCCCCAACGACGCATCGCCCAGCGCCGTGTCCAGAACCGCCGTGGCGCTCGCCGTCGCCGAGAGCAGGAGCACGGTGCGAACGGTCCCGTGCAGCACGCGATAGTGCTTCCCCCGCATTTCGGCGTACATCGTCACCCGAGCCGCGTCCAGCATGCAGTTCCAGACCGTGTGCCGGGCCGCACGCCACGCGGCGTCGTGTGCGGGTTCCCCCATCCCCCTCCCCTGAATCTCCACCTTACATCAGAACGCTCCGGGCCCGGCCCCGGCGCACGGCAGGGGCTCGCTGCACGTCGCGAACGTCGTGCCCGGCGCTGCAGCACACGCGCCGCGGTGTCGCAGGGCGGTGCCGCGTTCTCCGCCGGGGCGCAGCCGTTTCCGGCCGCAAGGCGGTAGGATCCCTGCAACCTCGCAGGAGACGTCGCGCCGGCGTCCGTCTCTGGAGACCCAATCATGACAGCCCCCCGCCGCACCCGAAACCGACTCGCCCTTGCGGTGACGCTGCTGTCCCTGGCGCTCTCGCCCGCGGCGACGGCGGCGACGGCCTCCGCGCAGCCGGCCGGGGGCATCGAAGGCTCGGTCGTCGACGCGAACGGCACCCCGCTGCCGGGCGTGGTCGTGACGGTCACCGGGCCCGGCGTGCGCGAGGAGCGGGTGACCGGCGCCGGCGGCCGGTACTCGGTTGCGGGGCTGGCGGCGGCCGACTATCGCGTCACCGCCCTCCTGCCGGGCTTCGAGACGGTGGAGCTCGCGGTCGTCGTCGAAGCGGAGGCCGCGCAGGCGCCGCCGATCGTCCTGCAGGTCGAGCGGCGGCTCGAGACGGTCAGCGTCGTGGCCGAGGAGCCCCGCATCTTCGCGCGCAACATCGTCGCCGAGCCGATGCTGCTGCAGCAGTCGAACATCACCAGCGTGGCCGCGGTGGTCGACAACCTCCCCGGCGTATCGGTCCAGGAGGGCGACGCCTACGGCTTCGACGACTGGTCGAGCAACGTGGCCGTGCGCGGCTTCCAGGTGACGATCAGCGAGGCGCAGATCGGGACCACCATCGACGGCTTCCCCAACGGCACCTCCGACTACTTCAGCGGCGCCAAGGCCAACCGCTTCATCGACCCGATGAACCTCGGCGGGGTCGAGGTCTCGCAGGGGACGGCCGACATCGCGTCGCGCTCGGTCGAGGCGCTCGGCGGCACGTTCGACTACCTGACGGACGATCCGGCGGCGGAGCGCACCTACACCGCGTCGACGACCATCGGCGAGAACGAGGGGCAGCGCTTCTCGCTGCGCGTCGACACGGGGCCGCTGTTCGGCCGCGATACGCGCGCCTGGATCGCCGCCGTCCGCCAGGAGGCGACGGACTGGGTGCAGGGCTCGGCGCGGAACGAGCGGGAGCACGTCGCGGGGAAGGTCGTCTCGTCGCACGGGCGCCTCGATCTCACGGGCTACCTCTCCTACGACAGCATCCACGAGGACACCTACCAGCGCCTCTACCGCGAGGCCGACTTCCGCGCCAACCCGCGCTGGGACCGCCTGATCGGCGACTGGCCGGGCGTCCCCTACCTGAACCAGTTCTACCGCCCGGGGTGGCAGACGCGGCGCAACAACACCTTCGGCTACCTCAAGGCGGACTGGTCGTTCAGCGACGTCACCTCGCTGAGCCTGGGCACCTACTTCCACCGCAACCGGGGCCGCGGCGACTGGCTGCCCCCCTACATCGTCGACGTCACCGACGACGGCGGGGGGCCGGAGTCGGAGCTGGCGGGGCTCGCGCCGGTGCGGGGCGGCCGCCAGCTCGGCCTCATCCGCTTCGTGGACCGGGCCGGGGCGGCCGTGGGACCGACGCCCGGGTGCACCTCCTCCTACATCTTCAACTACTACGGCTCGGGCGGGCCGGCCGTCGACCCCGCGTGTCACCCCGGCGCCACCGCCGTGCAGTCGTACCGCCACAGCCACTACGGGAAGGACCGCGTGGGCGTGACGCTCGACGAGGAGTGGTTCGCCACCCTCGGCGCGGCCGGGAGCACGCTGCGCGCCGGCATCTGGTACGAGGACTCGCGCCGCGACCTGGGCCGGGACTGGCACCGGATGCTCGATCCGACGCTGAGCTTCCAGTGGGACGAGCGGGCCTACTGGCACCAGTACGAGTGGGACTTCCCGCAGCACGTCTTCAAGTGGTACATCGAGGAGACGATCTTCGCCGGGCCGTTCGCGCTGAGCGGCGGCGTGAAGCAGTTCCTGGTCGGCGTGTCGCGCGAGGACCTGTTCGGCGTCGACCCCGACCTGGGCGTCGATTCCGACTCCGACCTGCTCTTCTCGGGCGGCGTGACGTTCGAGACGCCGGTCGAGGGCCTGGACCTGTTTGCCGGCTACGCGGAGAACTTCAAGGCGATCAGCGCCACGCTGCTCGAGGTGCCGGGCCGCAGCCTGGATCTGCTCGAGCCCGAGACCGCCTCGAACGTCG
>JAPOWL010000384.1:7307-12579 GCA_026707615.1 Acidobacteriota bacterium
CGAACGTCGACGTGGGCCTGCAGTACGCCGGCGACCGGGTCGCGCTGAGCGCCACCTGGTACGACATCGACTTTCAGAACCGGATCTTCTACCTGGGGCCGCAGACGCCGGCCGGCCCCAATTACCTCATCCCGGGCGGCGGCGCCTACTTCAACGCGGGCGGCATCGACACGCGCGGCGTGGAGCTCTCGGCGACGGTCGAGATGCCGCGGCAGACGTCGTTCTACACCGCCTTCACGTTCAACGACTCGGAGTACATCGGGAGCGGCGACCCGCTCGTCGACGCCAACCAGGGCGTCGTGGCGGGGACGGACGTCACCGGGGTTCCGGAGCGGCTGTGGGTGGTCTCGTTCGACCGCAGCGGCCCGCTCGGCGCGGGACTGACCGCGAAGTACACCTCGCCCCGGCGCGTCAGCCTGACCTCGGACTGGTACACCGACCCCTACTGGCTGGTCGATGCCTACGTCAGCTTCTCGGGCGAGTCGCTGAGCGATCTGCTCCGCTCGACGGAGTTCACCATCGTGGCCAACAACCTGCTCGACAAGGCCTATCTCTCCGCCATCACCGAGAATGCCGCCTGGCTCGGCGCCCCGCGCACCGTCTCGATCACGGCCACCGTCTCGTTCGGACCCGGGGCTGGCTCCGTCTCAGGCGACTGACGTTGCCAACGGCTCGGTGGGCGCGGCGGAGTGCTGGATGAGAAAAGGCCCCGGCCCTGCAGCGATGCAGGACCGGGGCCTGAAACGTTGCCGCGGGTTGGCCCGGATCAGGGCGTGACGGTGAAGGTGATGTCCTCCGTGGTCATCAGCCCGCCGTCGTGGGCCAGGCAGCGCAGCACGTAGGTGCCGGGCTCGCTGAAGCTGGCTGCCACCTCCCACCGGCCCATCGGCGGCGGGTCGGGCGTCTTCCAGCCGGGCGCGAACGGCGAGTCCGCGCGGTCCCGGGTGTCCTCCCAGGTCTTGAACTGGGGTGGGTCGAACTCGACCTGCCCGGGGCCCCGGAGGACGAACCACGAGAGCCGCAGGCCCGTCGCCGCGTTCGGGATGACGTTGACCGGACGCGACGGGTCGAACGGGGGCATCGGCCGCGTTTCGGGTATCCCGTCGTCGCTGGCGAACGCCACGAGGCTCGCCGCTTCGCCGACCCGGAGCTTGCGCGCCTTCTCGTCCACCTGGACCACGAGCTCCGGCGCGATGTTCTCGTAGACCTCGCCGGAGATGCCACCGCCGTTGTTGGCGGTGATCACGTTGTTGTCCATGTAGTAGTCGGGGTGGAGCGTCGCGTAGGCCCGCTTGGTCTCCCCGTTGGGGCTCTTCAGCGTCCAGATGATCTCCTGGTCGCCGAAGTCGGCCGGCACCGGCACCCGGAACAGGAACCGGTTGCGCCGCGGCAGGAAGCGCGTCGGCTGGCCCTGGTCGGCCGGACCCGGCTCGACGATGTTGTCGGGCCCCACCGGGATGTCGATCTCCCGGTCCCAGTTCCGGTTGAAGTAGCCGAACACCAGGTTGAACGACCCGTCGGGGTTCTGCTCCCAGCCCTCGTACGCGGGCACGACCTCGCGCTCGCCCCGCGCCCGGGTCTGGGCGTCGGCCTCCCCGGCGGTCGCGGCGACCAGCGCCAGCCCGGCGAGGGCGACGCTGGCCATCTGCCACATCGGCCTTCGATTGCGTGATCCGCTCATCGTCGACCTCACTCGTGTGCTAGTTCTGGTTCGCACCGTCCGCCGCCACCGCCCCGCCCAGGGCGCCGGTTCCCGCCAGCGGGTCGTCCGAGCCGCACAGCAGGCAGCCGGTCACGGTCTCGCCAGGCTCCAGGCCGAGGGTCTGGCGCCGCTCGATGACGGCCTCGGTGAACTGGTCATCCGTCAGGTAGCTGCCCTGCATGATGTTGATGAACATCTGGTCCACGGAGCGGTGGCCGGAGCCGGACCAGTTGCGGGGATCGGGCACGTTCGGGTTCGACGCCGAGTTGTTGAAGTAGCCGGTGATGCGCAGGATGGTGCCCTTCGGCAGCAGCGGCGCGGCGTGGTCCTCGTAGTTGTAGACCCGTACCCAGCTATGGTCGTAGCCGGAGCAGTTGAGCGTCTCGATCGTGCTGCCCCAGATGGCCTCCAGGCACATCCGCACGCCGGGGGCGTGCATGTGGGGCTCGTAGACGGCCATCTTCAGGTGCTTCGGGAGCGTGAAGTAGGCCTCCACCTGCACGTCCGGGTCGTTCCCCTCGATGTCGAGGTCGACGCCGTTGCCGAACGCGATCAACTCCTGCCGCAGGGTCGGCTCGTAGCCCTCCGGGTGGAACTTGAAGCCGACGTCCAGACGCGCCCGGGTGTCCGCCCCGTTCGCGTGGAGGTGGATCGAGCTGAAGGTGACCTTGGCGTCGGCCGGCATCAGCTTGCCCGCCTCCGGCGCGAAGAAGTCGGCGTTGCGCCCGACCTCGTGCACCGGCCAGCTGCTGAGGCCCGCGCGCGCCAGCTCGTCCTCGGGGTCGAACTCCGGACCGACCACGCCGAGCCCGGCGTGGTGGAACACGAAGTTCCCGCCGACGGTGCTCCGGCCCTCGCCGACGCGCGACTCGGTGATCTCCTTGAACTCGACCGCCGCCACGTAGCGATCCTCGGGCAGGTTGGTCGGCGTGTCCTGGAGCGCGCCCCACCAGTCGGGCGCGTCCGCTTTCACCTCGACGCTCGGCGTGCGGACGATGAGGTCGGGCTGGCCGATCTCCCACTCGTCGACGTCGATGAACGCCACCGGCGCCGGCATGTCCGCGGGGTTGCCCAGCGGCGCGCCGTTGTCGGCCCAGACGGCGATCTTGAGGATTTCCTCCTCGGTGAGGGACGGGTCGTCCTTGAAGTCCTGGATGCCGACGTCCTTCTCGATGTACCAGGGCGGCATCACGCCCATCTGGTCGCGCAGGCCGGTGCGGTACTTGATGGCGCGCGCCCACGGGCGCACCTCTTCGTAGTCGATGAGCGACATCGGGGCCAGCGAGTCGGGCCGATGGCACTTCTGGCAGCTCCGCTGCAGGATCGGCGCGATGTCCTTCGTGAAGGTCACCTCGTCGTGCCCGGCGGGCTCGGCGGACTGGGCCGCCGCGGGGGCCGCCATGACCGCCGCCGCCATCGCGACCGCGAGTGCTCCGCTCAGTACGGCGAACGTCCGGCCGACGTGCGTCATGGTCATTCCATCACTCCTGATTCGTCGGAGAGGCGGCTCGGATCCGGTCAGGCCGCCGGGCACCCCGATCCCACGTTCCGCAACTCTGCCAATCCCTGGAACAAACCCGCACTATACCAGCCCGCGGAGGCCATTTCAACGCGAATCACGAAGTCCCCGCCGGCACCCGTGGCAGCGCAGAAATGTCGCTGCTGCAGCGGGTTACGGCCACGCCCGACGCAGGCCGCCCGAGGGATGGCGCCCCGCGGCCCGTGACCTGCGGCCTCGCCGGCTCCGCGCGCCATCGGCACGCGCTCGCGGTGCGGGACGAACCGCCCGAAGCGTGACACATCGGGGCGCGCCGGGCTGCGAGACGGGGCGTACGGCCCTGGGAGCGGCCGTGGGACGTGACGCCGTAGGTAGGGTGCCGATCCACCCAGCCACCGCCGGCCGCTATCAGTAGCGGAACAGGTACGAGAGCTTGGTGAAGAAAGCCCGGTTCGTCTGCTCGAAGCGGGCGGTGGGGAAGCGGAGGTCGTCGATCAGGTTGCCCCGCTGGTAGTGGTCGTCGTAGCCGACGTAGAAGACGGTGCCGGAGTTCACGCGGTACGTGAGGAGCAGGTTGTTCGCGAACGTCCCGCTGAAGTTGTTGTGCTCGATGATGCTGCGGAGCAGGAAGCGGTTGGTGAACTGGAACGTCGCGAGCGAGCGCAGGATGCGGACGTTGAAGACCTGCTCGTCCGTGCGGGGGTCGTGCAGCCGGCTCGTGATGAGTGCGAGGTCCGCGTTGAGCCGCGACATCGGCCGGAGCGTCGCGAAGAGCGTCGAGGTCACGCCGTAGCCGAGGAACGGATCGTCGCCGTAGCGGATCTGATCGCCCCAGCTCACGAACCCGCCGAGCGAGTAGCGGCGGCTGGCGCTCAGTCCGGATCCGATGTTGAGGTTGGTCTTCCGGAACTCGATCCCCTCGTAGCGCTCCATGTCCTGGTTCAGCATCATCACGGCGATGAGGTTGCTGGCCGTCACGGTCATGACGCCGATGCTCGACTGCTCGTCCTGCAGCAGCCCCTGGAAGTCGTAGTTGCGCATGTAGCTGGCCCGCGGACCCCAGTTGATCACCCAGTTCTGGGGCCACCAGCGGTACGAGCCCTCGAGCTGCGCCTGCCGCATGTCCTCGCGCCGCACGAAGCCGGTGTCGGTCCGGAAGTCGGGGCTGACGCTGTCGAGGTTCACCGAGTAGCTGACGTTCCGCGAGTTGTTGTTGAGCGAGAGGTGCCACGCCGAGCCGGTCCTGTCGTTCAGGTCCTGGTCGCGGTGGTTCGAGCCGGCGTACTGGAAGTTGACCGCCGACGTGCGTCCGAGGCGGAACCGCCCGTCGATGCCCCCCACCTGGCTGAAGCCGTCGAAGAAGGTGCGGTCGGTGGCGATGAGCCCGATGTAGGACTCGGAGTAGAGGTCGTAGCGCGCCCGTCCGACCATCACCTGCGCGCTCCGGCCCAGAGCCCCGGCCGGTATGTCGTCGAGCCGCCCCGAAGCCTCGTCGTCGGCCACCAGGACGCCGAGCGTCATGTCGCCCACCTTGCCGGTGAGCTTCCCGCCGTAGCGCGGGTCGACGATGGTCCGGGTGTGGAGCAGCGTGACCTGGCCCGGCACCTGGAAGATCTCCTGCCCCTCGAGGAAGAACGGACGCAGCTCGGGGTAGAAGAGCGGGAAGCGCTGGTTGACCTCGATCTGCGGGATATCGGACTCGATCTGCGAGAAGTCCGGGTTGTAGGTGAAGTCGGCCGTCAGGTTCGGCGTGATGCCGTACTTGACGTTGACGCCGGCCTCGGGGGCCAGCGGGTCGTTGCCGAAGTCGCCCGAGTCGGCGTCGAGCTCCCCGTACTGGATGCCGGTGAACGTGGGCAGGAACTCCAGGTTGCGGCTGGTCGACAGGTTGGTCATCCCGTCGAGCAGGCCCATCTGCGGCAGGAAGCCGGCGATGTCGCGCGAGATCGGCGCCCAGACGTCGGTCTCCGTCTTGCCCGGGATCGCCCGCACGACCTGGAACCCCCAGCGGTGGATCTCGTTGGACCCCCGCTGCGGATAGCGGAGGCTCTTGAAGGGGATGGCCATCTCCG
>JAPOWL010000100.1 GCA_026707615.1 Acidobacteriota bacterium
AGTACGCCAAGGACAACTACATGAGCGTCGGCTCCGACGGCGGGCTGGAGTGGATCGCCAACTACTACGACCCCATCGTCAACCACATGTCGACGGCCGGCGCCGCCGCCGGGGTGTTCGACGGCATGCTCCTGCTGCCGCAGGACCGCGAGCTGACCGAGTTCCTCTACGAGGCGGCCGCCAACTCGCTCGGCTGGAACGACCCGAGCGTCCCCGTCCAGCCGTCGCCGGCGGGCACGCTGCTGGCGCGCGAGTTCGGGGACCACACGTCGCTCGAGCGGCTCCGCGCCGCGGCCGAGCTGGCCTTCGAGCCGAAGTCCTTCGGCGACCACGACGAGATGTTCGGCTGGTGGTTCGGGCTCAACGACGGGTTCCCCCGCGGGCAGCTCAGCGCGCAGATGATGCTGGCGGAGGTCGGCGAGGCCGACGCCTGGGGCCGCGCCCTCGAGGCGCCGCACCTGGACAAGTACGCGGCCCCGACCGTGGAAGGAGTCGACTTCCCGTCGCTCGGCCTGTACCAGGCGTGGAACGACACCGACGGCGGCGCGCTGAACGTCGGAACGTATGCCGCGGCCCCGGACCGCCGCGGCATGGAGACGAGCTGGCGCGTCACGAACCTGCCCGACCCCGACGACGTCTACATCCTCTGCGACGGCCTGCCCTTCAGCCGCTTCGCGGTAGACGGGCCCGACTCGATCCGCATCGACGGGGACATCGCTCAGCGCCACTACCAGATCTTCACCGGCTACCGGGGGGAGAGCGCCGAGCAGGCGGACGCCCGGCGTCGCCTCCAGCGTCAGGCCGGTGCGAGCGCGACGGCGGCCGGGGCGGCTCTCGCGGACCGCGACCGAAACGGCCGGAGCGGGACCGGCGGCCGCGGTCAGGCGCGCGGCCAGCAGGCGAGCACCACCCTCGCGTCGGAGGAGGGGCCGACCTGCGCCTGCTGCGTGGCCTGACAGACGGCGGGCGACCGGAGCGGCCCCCGCCGCGCGCGACCGCCAGCCGCCGGTCCACGCGTCGACCGGGTCATTCGAGGACGTTGCAGGCAGCGGACGCGTGACGCTCCGGCAGGGGCGGTCGACGACTTGCCCCTTCGTCCATCCGGAGCGGCAGCGGTATCAGAGCACTGCTCGAAGTCCCCGGATGCGCGCTTCGAGATCCGACGGCGCCCGGAAGACGTTGAGCTTGCGTCCACGCTTCTGCCGCTCGAGCAGGCTCAGTTCCGCCAGCCGGAACAGGTCCGCGCGGGCAGTGGCGTAGACCACGTCGTGACTGGTCATGTGAGAGCGCGTCGTGTACTCCCAGTCCGGGTGCCGAACCGCGTGGGCGAGGAGTGCGAGTTGGCGATGGTTCAGGTCCGTCCGGCGGCGGAGCAACCGGTCGATCCGTGCCGCCTGCGCCGCCTTCAACTGGAGGTACCGGTCCAGCGCGTCGAGCGCCCGCTGGATAACGTCGACCTGGTGCACGATGAAGTAGGTCGCGTCGCTCGCGTCCGTCTCCGTATGGAGAAAGGCTTGGGCGTACTGCACGGGAGCCGCCTTGAGAAACCGGCTGATCGACAGGAACTCGAAGTTCCAATAGCCGCGGCGCAGCATCGCCCAGTAGAAGAGGGCTCGGGCGGTGCGCCCGTTGCCGTCGGCGAACGGATGGTCGTACGCGAGCCAGAAGTGCAGCATGATCGCACGAATGACCGGGTGCAGAAAGCGGTTGCCATGCGGCGTGTCGGCCCCGTTCTCGGCGTTGGCGAATCGGACCATCGCTCGCAGCCGTTCTGGTAGCCGGTCCGCCGGGGGCGGTCGGTGAAGGATCTGCCCCTGTGCGTCGCAAACCTCGACGCGATCCTCGCCCGGGAGTTGCAGCCGGCCGGCGGCAGCCGGATCGTCGAGCGTGCCGTCGGTGACCGCTCGATGCAGGGCGAGCACCGCCTCGACGGTCAACGGCCGATCCTTCATCTCGCGGACATCGCGCATCGCGCGATAGTTGTTCAGGATCATCCGTTCGCTGCGATTCCGCGGTCGCCGGCCGGCGCGGATCATTCTCGCCGCCGCGGCGCGAGTCGTCGACGCCCCTTCGAGCTGGCTCGACGTGATCGCCTCCCGGATCAGAGAGCTGACGATGAACTGATCGCGTGTCGCCGGATTGGTCACTGCCTCGGTGACACCGATCCGACCGCTGGCACCGCTGTCGATGCGGTGCAGCGCCTCGAGGACACGGTCCGGGAGCATGTAGAGGAACGGCCGGCCGCGCGTATCCTCGAGCGGGAGGGGTCTCGACTGACTGAAGCGGGCCAACCGGATGCCGGTCCACCACTCACCGGCGCTCAGATCGGCCGGCCGAGGTGTCTTGCGCCGCAGCTGGTCCCAGTGGATGTAGTGCCCGCCCACCGTCGGCTGTCCGCCGAGCCTCAGCACGTCAGGTAGACGCTGCTTGCGTCTTTCGAGGAGCTTCTCGAGCGGCGGCGGGGCGAGGGGCCTCTTCATCGGCCGGGTTTCCGGAATCATCAATTGCCGGATCGTTTGATGATCGCTGATGCTGATGAAGATGTACGACTACCAGGTCTCTGCCGCGCCAGCGTCGAGATCGTCAATATTCATCAATATCGTGATTATTGATGAATATTGATGGAAACGCAACCATTCCGTGCAAGACCGGACGCGCGCGACACCGCCCCGAGCTGGGAAATCGTTGCGACGGCACCCAATCCGAGGCCTCGACCCAGCGCCGCCAACCCGTCGCAGGCTCCGGGTCGGCCCCAGCCCCCACCGTTCCAGGAGCTTGCGCCGCGGCACGCACTCCGTTGGCGTTCTGCGGCGCAAGCTCCTGGGCGCCCCGTCCGGAGCCGCGGCGCGCCGCCGATCGGATCGCTCCTGGCCTCGACGCGTTCGACGCGCACCGGGCAACTGGCGCTTGCATCAGGAGTCGGCCCGCGCCTATGCTCAGGGGTTCACCGGTGCGCGTGCCATGCCGTGGGAGGGGCCTTCCCGATCCACGGCCGAGCAGTTCAGGGGGGGCCGCGACGCACTTCGACCCCACGCAATGCGATCGATGGAGGAGATTCCCATGACCCAACGGTGTCTCGTCGCCAGCCTCGCGCTGGCCGCGCTCGTCGTGCTGGCGCCCGTCGGTGTCAGCGCCCAGGAAGAGGGCTGGACCGTGCCGCGCACCGCGGACGGGCAGCCGGACCTGCAGGGGGTGTGGGACTTCCGCACCCTGACCCCGCTTCAGCGCCCGGCCAACCGGGCCGAGGCGACGCTGACGGCGGAGGAGGCGGCGGAGATCGAGGCCCGCTCGGTGGCGGCGGCCGCGGCGGCCGACCAGCCCAGCGAGGTCCGCACCGAGCCGCTGCCGGCCGGGCAGGACGTCGGCGGCTACAACGCCTTCTGGTTCGACCGGGGGGCGGGCGTGGTCGACGACCGGCGCACGTCGCTCATCGTCGATCCGCCCAACGGGCGCGTTCCGGCGCTGCGCCAGGGCGCGCGCCACCAGATCGGCTCGCTCGGCGAGGACTTCGCCAGCGCGCGTCCCATCCTCTATCGCGCGGGCGGAGCCGGCGTCGACGGCCCCGAGGACCGCGGCCTCGCGGAGCGCTGCCTCCTCGGCTTCAACTCCGGTCCTCCGATGCTGCCGGGCGGCTACAACCAGAACATGCAGCTCTTCCAGACGCCCGACCACGTCGTGGTCCTCAACGAGATGGTGCACGACTCGCGCATCATCCCGATCGACGGGCGCCCGCATCTGCCGGACCACATGCGCCAGTGGATGGGCGATTCGCGCGGCTACTGGGACGGCGACACGCTGGTGGTGGAGACGACGAACTTCACCGACCGCACGGCCAGCTTCAACCCCAGCGTCATGGAGGCGATGGGGACGGGTGAGAACATGCGGCTGATCGAGCGCTTCAGCCGCGTCGACGACGAGACCCTGAGCTACGAGTACACCGTCTACGACCCGTCGACGTTCGTGCAGCCGGTCACGGCCCAGATCCCGATGAAGCGGGGCGCGGCGCCGCTCTTCGAGTACGCCTGCCACGAGGGCAACTACGGCCTGCTGAACATCCTGCGCGGCGCGCGGGACGACGAGGCCGCGCAGGCGGCCGCGCAGCAGTAGTCCTCCGTCCTGCCTTCGCCGCCGCGCCGCCGTCGTCAGCGCACCTGACGACGGCGGCCGGGGCGGCCAGCCTCAGTTGTTCCCTTCGCGCTGCGCTGCGTAATAGCGGTCGAAGAAGTCCAGCCGCTCCTTGCGGATGCCCTGCTCCACCTCGATGGTGTCGCCGATGTGGAGCGCGGCGTCGGCCTCGGGGTCGTAGGCGGGCCACTCGGGCAGCCCCTCGGAGTTGGGATTGCCGGTGGCCGCCATGTTGACCCAGTAGGAGGCCAGGATGTCGGACAGCAGCCGGTCGGTGTCGGTGTAGTCCCGGTTGGCGTACGGGTGCGGGCTGACGCCGAAATTGTCGAACACGTACGGGATCTCCGCCGTGTGGTACGCCCCGTAGAGCTCGGCGTCGGGGGCCGGCGGAATCCGGCTGAAGAAGTACAGGTACGCGGGCGACGAGACGGTCTCCATCAGGCGGGCCCAGGTCCGCATCTCCCAGCCGAACGTGGCGTCGGTGCCGCCGTCCATGAAGGCCTGCTGCGCCTCCTCGTCGGTGCTGGCCGGGAAGGTCTCGAAGAACGCGTCGGCGTGCTCGCCGTACTGGGTGCGGGTCGTCTCGCGGAACTGCTCCAGCGTCTCCGCTCCCGCCGTCCCGCCGAGGATGGACATCTCGTCGGCGTTCGAGCCGACGATGACCGGCACGTCGTGCTGCTCGCCCGCGGCGAAGATGTTGTAGACGGTGTCGGGGAAGACCCAGCCGTCGACCGTCGCCGCCGAGACGACCAGCTCCGGCGCGACGGCGAGAATCTCGTCCGAGCTCGCCGCGCGCATCGCCTCCAGCGACGGCGTCACGCCGTCCCCGAGCAGGGCCTCCACGAATCGCTCCCCGGTCGCCTCGATGTCGGCCTTCGCCTGCGCCCGGCCCATCGATCCGAAGCTGCCGCCGCTCTCGCCGATGGCGGCGTGGAAGAGGCCTTCCGCCAGGGGCGTCGCCATCATGTGGTTGACGCTCCACGAGCCGGCCGACTCGCCGAAGATCAGGACGCGCGACGGGTCCCCCCCGAAGGCCGCGATGTTGCGCTGGATCCAGCCGAGCGCGGCCACCTGGTCGAGGGTGCCGTAGTTGCCCGATGCGCCCTGCTCGGACTCCGCGCTCAGCAGCGGATGGGCGAGGTAACCGAGCGCCGCGAGGCGGTAGTTGATGGTCACGACGACCACGCCGCGCTGCGCCAGACGCGTCCCGTCGTAGGTGATGTCGGCGCTGTTGCCGATCGCGAGCCCGCCGCCGTGGATCCAGACCATGACGGGGGCGCTGTCGTCGGCTTCGGCCGCGGTCCAGACGTTGAGGTAGAGGCAGTCCTCGCTCATGCGGTCGACGCCGGCGTTGTAGAACGTCTGCACCTCGACGGGGATCTCGTTCTGGATGCACGCCGGGGCGGCCTCGGTGGCGTCGCGCACGCCTTCCCAGGCCGCGGCGGGCTGCGGGGGACGCCAGCGGAGTTCGCCCACCGGCGGGGCCGCGAACGGCACACCCCGGTAGACCATGACCTCCTCGCCGAGCGGCGACGGGGCGCCGGCGAGCTGCCCGCCCTCGACGGTGACGGTGCCGCCGGCGGGCTGGGCCGCCGCCGGCGCAGTGGTCGCCGGCAGCAGGACGAGGACGAGAGCGAGACCGGTCGCGAGCGCGCCGGCCGTCAGGTTTCGCATCATGAGATCACCTCGAATCACCTCGGTACTGGGTCACGTCCTCGGTCGGCCCGCATCCTCCGCTTCCCGGAGTCCTTGCTCGGCGATGGCCTGATGGATTCGATACCAGGTCATTTCCTCGGCCCGCCCGCGTTCTCTGCTTTCCCGGACTCCTACTTGACGATGGCCTGGTAGATCAGGTTGCGGGACACGCCCTGGATCTCGCCGATCTCCGGACCCTGGTGCTGGATCATGCCGACGAAGACCAGGTCCGTCGCCGGGTCGATCCAGAACCAGGTGCCTGCCGCCCCGCTCCAGTAGTACGACCCCTCGCGGCTCGGCTCGCCCGCGGCGGCCGAGTCGAGCACCACGGCGAAGTCCATCCCGAAGCCGAGGCCGGGAGTCATCGTGGCCTCCGCCTCCGGCGAGAGGTGGTTGGTGCGCATCGTCTCCACCGTGCGCGGGGCCAGGATGCGCGCGCCGTTCAGCTCGCCGTCGTTGGCCAGCATCTGCGCGAAGCGGGCGTAGTCTTCCGCCGTCGAGAAGAGCCCGGCCCCGCCCAGCGGCAGGATCGGCGGCTCCGTCGCGTCCGTGCCGAGCAGGCCGAACATCTGCGGGTTCGGCTGCAGCTTGCCGTTCTCGTCCGCGGCGTGGATGCTCGCCAGACGGTCGATCTTCTCCTCCGGCACGTAGAAGGCGGTGTCCGACATGCCGAGCGGCTCGAAGATGCGGTCGCGGAAGAAGTCGGCCAGCGGCTGGCCCGAGAGCTTCTCGACCAGGTAGCCCTGCACGTCGACCGAGATGCTGTAGATCCACTGCGTGCCCGGGTGGACCAGCAGCGGGATGTCGCCGAGCTTGTCGATCATCGTCTGGAGCGGCTTCTCCAGGTCGAAGATGTCGACCGCCCCGTAGCGCTGGTCGACGGGGTGCGGCCCGAAGCCGTAGGAGAGGCCGCCGGCGTGCGTCATGACGTGCCGCATCGTCATCGGCGACGCGGGATCCTCCACCGCCAGCTCGTCG
The DNA here is from genome assembly GCA_026707615.1 of Acidobacteriota bacterium. Classification (GTDB taxonomy): domain Bacteria; phylum Acidobacteriota; class Vicinamibacteria; order Vicinamibacterales; family UBA8438; genus JAGWAJ01. Next base: position 6,799 of record JAPOWL010000100.1, read on the forward strand.
CCCTCGCCCTCCGACCCGTCGCCCGCGTAGACCTTGAGGTCGGCCCACTCGGGGATGTACTTCGCAATCGGGTCGTCGAGCCGCCACTTGCCCTCCTCGTGGAGGATCATCATGGCGACGCCCGTCACCGGCTTCGTCATCGAGTAGATGCGGAAGATCGAGTCGGTCGCGAGCGGCTCGCCGGTGGCCGTGCTCTTCACGCCCGCCGCGCTCAGGTGCGCGGTCTTGCCGTGGCGCGCCACGAGGGTGACGACGCCGGAGAGGCGGCCCTCGTCCACGAAGGCGCGCATGCCGGACTCGAGCCGTTCGAGCCGCTTGGGATCGATGCCGACCGATTCCGGCTTCGCGGCCTTCAGGTCGCGGTCCGCCTCGGCGGCCGCCGCTCCACCCGGGGCGGCAACGGCGACGAACGCGAACGCCGCGACGAGCATGAGCGTGACGGAACGCAGCTTGGAACTCACTACCACGATTGCACCTCCAGAGTAGGTTCTGCCGTCAGTCCGGCAGCGTGTACGCGAGCAGCCGGGCGGGGACGCTGACGCCGCCGACGGCGACGACGACGAACTGCCGCCCGTCGTGCAGGTAGGTCATCGGGGTGCCCGTCTGCGGGGCGGGCATGTAGACCTCGCCGACGTTCTCGCCGGTCGCCTTGTCGTAGGCCCGCAGCATGGCGCCGCGCCGCCCGTCGGGAGTGGTGAAGAAGCCGCGGTCGATGGCGTTGCGCCCGCCCTCCCCCGAGATCACCAGGGTCTTCGTCGTCAGCGTGCCGACCGGGCCCTTGCGTCCCGTGCGGGGAATGTCGACGCCCCGCAGCGCGGGATGGCGGCGCACCGAGTCGGGCGTCTCGCCGTGCGGCACCTGCCACACGATGGTGCCGGTGTTGAGGTCGATGGCCGTGATGCGGCCCCACGGCGGCTTCATCAGCGGCAGCCCCTGCACGGTCTGGCCGGGGCCGCGCGCCGGGCCGTTGATGAACGCCATGTCCGAGCGCTCGGGAATGGACTGCATCGCGAGCACGCGGCTCAGCGTCTGCGAGAACAGATAGAGGATGCCGGTCTCCGGGTCGTACGAGCCTCCCGGCCAGTTCGCGCCGTTGGGCACGAACAGCGTGCCGAACAGGTCGCCCGCGCCGCGCCGGATGGGCGGCGTGAAGACGGGGCCGGTGCGGTACTGCTGCGCGATGCGGAGCGCCTCGGCGTGGAGCTCGGGCGTGAAGTCGAGGAGCTCGTCGAGGTCGAAGCCCTGCCGCTCGAAGGGCGGGGGCCGGGTCGGGAACGGCTGCGTCGGGGAGTAGGTCTCGCCGGGGAGGTCGCCGGCCGGCACGGGCCGTTCTTCTATCGGCCAGACCGGCTCGCCGGTCACGCGGTCGAAGACGTAGACCCAGCCCTGCTTCGTGGGCTGTGCGATGGCCTTGATCTCGCGGCCGTCCACCGTGATGTCGGCCAGGATCGGCGCGCAGGGGACGTCGTAGTCCCAGACCGGGTGGTGCACGAACTGGAAGTGCCAGATGCGCTCGCCGGTCTCGACGTCGACCGCCACCAGGCTCTCGGCGAACAGGTTGTCGCCGGGCCGATGGCCGCCGTAGTAGTCGCCGGTCGGGATCTCGACCGGCAGGTACGCGATGCCGAGCTCGGCGTCGACCGTCATCTGGGTCCAGACGCCGGTGTTGCCGGTGTACTCCCAGGAACCGTCCTCCCACGTCTCGTGGCCGAACTCGCCCGGCTGGGGGATGGTGTGGAAGATCCAGCGCCGCTCGCCCGTCCGGGCATCGAAGCCGCGCACGTAGCCCTTCGCGTTGCGGCGGCTCGGCGGCGTGCCGCCGGGGCGGCTCGCGGCGCCGACGATCACGACGTCGCCGGCGACCACCGGCGCGCCGTTCCAGGCGAGCTCGCTCGTGACCGGATCGAGATCCTGGTCGTTGTTCTGCTTCAGATCGACGATGCCGCCCTCCCCGAATCCGGGCAGGGGGCGGCCGGTGGCGGCGTCGAGAGCCACGAGCTGGTAGCCGATCGTCACGAAGTAGATGCGCGTGTCGCCCGCACCGTCGCTCCAGTAGCCGACGCCGCGGCCGGAGAGCCGCCGCACGGACCGCTCCGCGCGTTCGCCTTCGTCGAGGCGGTACATCCAGAGGTGCTCGCCGGTGCCGGCATCGAGGGCTACCACCGCCCGCCGGCTCCCCGCCGTCGTATAGAGGACGCCGTCGACGACCAGCGGGGTGGACTGCAGGTTGAAGTCGGGGCTCGGGCCCAGGTTGTCGGTGCGGTAGGTCCAGGCGACGGTCAGGTCATTGAAGTTGCCGGCGTCTATCTGGTCGAGCGGCGCGTAGCGCGTCGCCCCGAGGTCGCCCGCCCAGGTGCGCCATTCGCCGCCGGTCGCGCCGTGCTGCGCCGCGGCGGGAACGGCGGCGAGGAGCACGGCGATCGCCGCCGTCGCCACGGTGGGGCGCGGGACCGGGAGGCCGGCCGGACCGGGCCGGTGCAGAGTCGCGGATCGCATCGGTAGCATCCTCGTTGAATCGCCCCGGCCTCCCGGATTGACGATCGCGGCCGCCACTGGCCTGCCCGAGATCATACCCGCCGCGGCGCGCCCCCGTATCGGTGCCGGCCGTCGCGCGGACTCCCGTCGCGGAGTCGCCTGATCGCTGCCTGCCAGGCCGGAAGATGCCGTCGCTCCTCGCCGCGGCTGTGCCGCCGGCTGCCGGGCCGTGGCTGGGAGAGTTGTTCAGCCGCGCGGTAGCGAGGCGGCATCGGCGGACAATCTGCGCCCCGCTTGGTGGACGGGTCGCTCGCCGCGCCGTGACAGGCTCGAGCCCGACGCCGCTGGGTGATATCACTATGATATGATTCAGAAATCACCCGGGAGGAGTCATGATTCAAGAGAAGCCGTTCGCGGCGCCGTCGGGTTGGCTCGTGCTGCTCGCTCTGCTCGCCGCCCTGGCCGCGGCCGTCACGCTGTTCATCGTCGACGTGGCCTCGGACCAGCAACTGTCGCTCGTCGGTCTGGTCTACATCCTGGCCGTGCCTGTCATCGGGTTCCTGTTCGCCGGTCTCTTCATCGTCAATCCCAACCAGGCGCGCGTGCTGCTGCTGTTCGGGCGCTACGTCGGCACGGCCCGCGACCCCGGGCTGCGCTGGGCCAATCCGCTGTACGCGCTCTCCGGGCGGCGCCCGGTCTCGCTGCGCGTCCGCAACTTCGAGACGGCGCGCTCCAAGGTGAACGACACGGAAGGCAACCCGATCGAGATCGCCGCCGTCGTCGTCTGGAAGGTGGTCGACACGGCCGAGGCGGTCTTTGAGGTGGACGACTACGTCCACTACGTCAACGTCCAGAGCGAGTCCGCGGTCCGCAACCTCGCCACCCGCTATCCGTACGACGCACACGAGGAGGCGCAGATCTCCCTGCGCGGCAACACGGAAGAGATCGCCGGGCAATTGCAGACCGAGATCCAGGGGCGGCTGCACAAGGCAGGGGTCGAGGTGCTCGAGGCGCGGATCACCCACCTGGCCTACGCGCCGGAGATCGCCTCGGCGATGCTCCAGCGCCAGCAGGCGGGCGCCATCATCGCCGCGCGCAGCCGCATCGTCGACGGGGCGGTGAGCATGGTGCAGATGGCGCTCGACAGCCTCTCCAACCGTAACATCGTGGAGCTGGACGAGGAGCGGAAGGCGGCGATGGTGAGCAACCTGCTGGTCGTGCTCTGCGGCGACAAGGCGACGCAGCCGGTCGTCAACACGGGCACGTTGCACCAGTAGCCGGAATCGGGGATACGCCGCCCGACGGTTCCTCGTTCCGATCCTCGTCCAGGCCGTTCAGCAAGGTCGCATCGATGGCCGCACGCAAGCCGTTCCTGCTGCGCACCGAGCCGGAGGTTCTCGCCGCCCTGCAGCGCTGGGCCGCCGACGAGCTGCGGAGCGTCAACGGGCAGATCGACTTCATCCTCCGCCGCGCGCTGCAACAGGCGGGCCGCCTCCCGGCGCGCGGCGGCAACGCGGAGTCGGCGCCGCCAGCACCCGGGCGGCGCGACATCGATCGCAGCCGCGAAGGGACCGAGTGAGGGTCGCGGCCAGTGGCGGGCGGCTTCCGTGTCGCGCTAAGATGCCGGCACGCTTGACTTTCGGGTCGGGAGGACAACGATGCGAACCACCAGATTCGCGATGCTCGCGACGGTCACCGTCATCCTCGGCGTGTCGTTCGCCTGCGGGGGGAGCGAACCCGCCGAGCCGGCGGCGGAGATGGAAGCGGCGAACCCGAACGACCGCTTCGCCGGCGCCTGGTCGCTGGTGCGCAGCGAGCGCCGCGACGCCGACGGCGAGCTGATCGGCGAGCCCCTGGAGAATCGGGAGGGCTACATCATGTACGACCCGGCCGGCTACATGGGCGTCGCCCTCATGCAGCCCGACCGGGAGCCGTACTCCGAGGACGGGCCGACGGCCGACGAAGCGCTCGCCCAGATGGGCAGCTACGCTTCCTACTTCGGGCGGTTCACGGTCAACGAGGCGGAGGGGTACGTGACCCACCACCTCGAGGGGAGCCTGAACCCGGACGGCGCAGGCTCCGACTACCAGCGCTTCTTCACCTTCGAGGGGGACAACCTCATCCTGCAACCCCCCGCCAGCGAGGACGGCGCGAGGTCGTTCATCACCTGGGAACGGCTCCCCGCGCTCCCCGAGTCCGAGCTGACGGACACGCACCGGCGGCTGTTCGGGGCCTACCGCGTGGAGTCGATCTCGCGCGAGACGACCGACGGCGAGCCGATCGAGGTCGACCAGTACGAGACCGCCTACATCATGTACGCCCCGTCCGGACACATGTCCGTGCACCTGATGCGGCCTGGCCGCATGCCCTACGCCGGCGACGAGCCGACGGCCGACGAGGCGCTGGCGACCGTCCTCAGCTACGGCAGCTACTTCGGCCCCTTCTCGGTGAACGAGGAGGAGAGCTACCTCGTGCACCACCGCATCGGCAACGAGGACCCGGGGCAGAGCGGCACCGATGCGCAGCGGTTCTACGAGCTGACCGACACGCACCTCGCGTTGCGGCCGCCGGTCGGCGTCGACGACGAGGGGCGCGAAGGGCAGAGCACCATCCTCTGGGCGCGGCTCGATTGACGCCCTGCCCGGGTTGGACCGTGGTGCCGCTGGCCGGGTGCCCGCGGAAGCGGTGGCGGGCGAGGGCGCGACCTCGGCTTCGGCGTCCGCCACGCCGATGCCGAAGAGGAAGCCGCGGCCGCCGCCGGCGGGCGCACGCGGGGTCGGTCGGCATGGCCGGACCCGCGTCGAGGGCGGCGGCTTCGCCCCGATTGACTGGCGGCGAGGGTTCACGGGAAGATCCGGCCCGTGCACCACGGGCCGGTGCTCGCGGCGCCGGCCCCTACCTCGTAACCGATTCTTCTGGAGAGCGTGACAGACATGACCATCCACCGCAGCACCCGAGCCCTCCGCCGCGCGGCCCTCGCGCTGGCCGCCGTCCTGCTCCTCGCGCCGCCGATCCACGGCCAGGAGCCGGTCGTGGTCACCGGCATGGCCACCCCCGAGTCCGCGGTCCACGACCCGGAGGCGGACGTCTACCTCGTCTCGAACATCAACGGCGGCCCCGGCGACGTCGACGACAACGGGTTCATCACGCGCCTCTCGCCGGACGGCACCATCACGCATCTCAAGTGGATCGACGGCGAGGATCCGGCGGTCACGCTCCACGCCCCGAAGGGGAGCGCCATCCACGGCGACCGCTTCTACGTGGCGGACATCGACACCGTCCGTGTGTTCGACCGGACCACGGG
>JAPOWL010000004.1 GCA_026707615.1 Acidobacteriota bacterium
CGTGTGCGCCTCCTGCACGATCACCGCCGCCCCGTTGGCGAGGGCGCGGCGCACGGGGGCGGGCCGGCCCGGGGCGCCGGTCATGCCGGCAGGAACCAGCCGACCGTGCGGTTGCCCGCGCCGAGGCAGCTTGCCGCGACCCGCGCGACGTCGTCGGCGGTGACCGCCTCGATGCGGGCCGGCATGTCGAACCAGGTGTCGAGCTCGGAGACCGTCGCGAAGAAGCCGAGCTGGTGCGCGATGTTCGTGACGCTGTCGCCCTCGAACACCATCCGCGCCCGGAGCTGCCGCTTGGCGCGCGCGAGCTCCGCGGCCGTGATGCCCTCGTCGCGCGCGGCGTCGAGCGCGGCGAGCGTCGCCGCCTCCACCTCCTCCCGCGCCGCGCCGGCGGCCGCGGTGACCGACACCGTGAAGAGGAACGGATGCGCGGTGGGCGCGTACATGCCGCCGACGGCCGAGGCGAGCTGCCGCTCGACGAGCGCCCGGTAGAGGCGCGAGCGGCGCTGGGGCGGCGTGCCGCGGAAGCTCGACCAGAGGCTGAGGCCCTTCGCGCCGGTCAGGGCGGCGTCGAGGACGAGCAGCGGGGCGAAGTCGTCGTGGCCGACGGCCGGCGCGTGGTAGCCCACCTTGAGGTACGCGGTGGTCCCCTGCCTGCGGATCGTCAACCGGCGCTCGCCGAGCTGCGGCGGCTCGGTGGCCCGCAGCCGCGGGGGCGCCTCCGCGGCGGGGATGGCGCCGAAGGCGGCCTCGGCCCGCCGCACCACGTCGCCCGCGTCGACGTCGCCGACGACGACGAGCGTGGCGTTGTTCGGCACGTAGTAGCGCCGGTAGAAGCCGTAGAGGTCGTCGCGGGTCATCGCCTCGAGGTCCGCCTGCCAGCCGATCGTCGGGTGGCGGTAGGGGTGCGCCTTGAACGCGGTGGCGGTGAGCTCGATGTCGAGCAGCGTGTCGGGGTCGTTCTCCCCGCCCTGCAGCTCGGAGATGATGACGGTCCGCTCGGAGTCGCAGGCGGCCGGGTCGTAGAGGCAGTGGTGCATCCGCTCCGACTCGACGAAGAGCATCTGGTCGAGCGCGTCGCGGGTCGCGGTCTGGACGTAGGTGGTCTGGTCGATCCAGGTGTAGCCGTTCCAGAACCCGCCGTAGCGCTCGATGGAGTTCTTGATCTCGTCGCGGGAGATGCGCTTCGTGCCCTTGAAGTTCATGTGCTCGACCCAGTGCGACGCGCCGGTCAGGCCGGGACCCTCGTCCTTCGACCCGACGCGGTACCAGCACCAGACCGAGACGAGGGGCACCGTCCGCACCTCCTGCACCAGCAGGCGCAGGCCGTTGGACAGCGTCTCCGACCGGACCTCGGCCCCCGGGCGCACCGTCTCGTCCACGCCGTCATTATATGCTTGCAGTTGGCGCCCCCGGACGGCACGCGGCCCGGAACGGCGGCCTCGCGTTCGGCGGCGTCCGGCCCGACACCATGCCCGACTGGAAAGAGACGCTCAATCTGCCCCGGACGGGCTTCCGCATGAAGGCCAGCCTGCCGGCGACCGAGCCGCAGGCGATCGCCCGCTGGGAGGCAGGTGACCTCTACGGCGCCATCCGCCGGGCGCGGGAGGGAGCTCCGAAGTTCGTCCTGCACGACGGGCCGCCGTACGCCAACGGCCGGATCCACCTCGGGACGGCGCTCAACAAGATCCTGAAGGACTTCGTGGTGAAGTCGCGCACGATGGCCGGCTTCGACGCCCCCTACGTGCCGGGGTGGGACTGCCACGGGCTGCCGATCGAGCTGCAGGTGGACCGGCGGCTGGGCAAGGCGCGGCGCGGGATGGACGTCGCCGACGTGCGCCGGGAGTGCCGCGGCTTCGCGGAGCGCTGCGTCGACGAGATGCGGACGGACTTCAAGCGCCTCGGCGTCCTCGGCGACTGGGAGCGGCCCTACCTCACGATGAGCTACGGCTACCAGGCGACGATCGTCCGCGCGCTGGGCGCGTTCGTCGAGCGGGGCCTCGTCTACCGCGGCAAGAAGCCCGTCCACTGGTGCATCCACTGCCGCACGGCGCTCGCCGACGCCGAGGTGGAGTACGAGTCGCACGTCTCGCCGTCGATCCACGTCGAGTTCCCGCTCGCGGCGGAGAGCGCGGCGGACTTCGCGGCGCGCTTCCCGGACGCGGCCGGCGCCGCGGCGTCGGTGCTCATCTGGACGACGACGCCGTGGACGATCCCGGCCAACCTGGCGATCGCGTTCCACCCGGAGCTCCGCTACGCCGCCTACGAGATCGACGACGTCGATGACGCGGACGCGCCCGGCGGACGCCGGGCCGTCGTCGTGGCCGAGGAACTGGCCGAACGGGTGGCCGAGGCGACGGGGCGCCGGCTCGGCACGAAGCTGGGGGCGGTGGCGGGTCGGGAGCTCGAAGGGCTGCGCTTCCGGCACCCGCTGTACGACCGCGACTCGGTCGGCGTCCTGGGCGACTACGTCACCCTGGAGCAGGGCACGGGCGCCGTCCACACCGCGCCGGGGCACGGCGCCGACGACTTCCATACCGGCGTGCGCTACGGGCTCGACGTGTACGCGCCGATCGGGCCGGGCGGCCGCTTCACGGACGACGTGGAGCTGTTCGGCGGGCTCGGCGTCTTCGAGGCGAACCCCCGCGTGGAGTCGGAGCTCGCGTCGCGGGGGCGGCTGTGGCGGCGCGACGACCTCGAGCACGCCTACCCGCACTGCTGGCGCTGCCACCACCCGGTCATCTTCCTCGCCACGTCGCAGTGGTTCATCCGCCTGGATGCGGCCGACCTGCGGCGGCGGGCCCTCGACGCGATCGGCGGCGTGGAGTGGATCCCGGGCTGGGGCGGCGAGCGCATCCGCGGCATGGTGGCCAACCGGCCCGACTGGTGCATCTCGCGGCAGCGCTCGTGGGGGGTGCCGATCCCGGCCCTCTACTGCACCGGATGCGGCGACGCGACGCTGACGAAGGCGCTGACGGACCGCGCGGCGGAGGTCTTCTCCGAGCACGGGGCCGACGCCTGGTACGAGCGCCCGCTCGACGAGTTCGTGCCCGCCGGCACGGCGTGCCCGTCGTGCGGCGGCGCGGCCTTCGAGCGCGAGCGGGACATCCTGGACGTCTGGTTCGACTCGGGGTCGAGCCACGAGGCGGTGCTGACGGACACGCCGGGCCTCGAGTGGCCGGCCACGCTCTACCTCGAGGGCTCCGACCAGCACCGGGGCTGGTTCCAGAGCTCGCTCCTCGTCGGCCTCGGCACCCGCGACGCGGCCCCCTTCCGGCAGGTGCTGACGCACGGCTTCTTCGTCGACGAGACGGGCCGCAAGATGTCGAAGTCGCGCGGCAACAGCGTCGATCCGAAGGCGATCATCCAACGCTACGGGGCGGAGATCCTGCGCCTGTGGGTGGCGATGGCCGACTACCGGGAAGAGATGCGGATGGGTGAGGAGATCCTCGCCCGCGTGGTCGAGGCGTACCGCAAGATCCGCAACACGCTGCGCATCCTCGTCGCCAACCTCTACGACTTCGACCCCGCGACCGACCGGGTGCCCCTGGAGCGCATGGCCGAGATCGACCGCTTCGCGCTCGCGCGCTACGGCGCGGCGGCCGAGCGCATCCTGCGTGCCTACGAGCGCTACGAGTACGTGCCGATCGCGCACGTCGTCAACGGGCTGCTGACGGTCGACCTGAGCGCGTTCTACGTCGACGTCTCCAAGGACCGGCTCTACACGCTGGCCGCCGGCTCGGCGGAGCGGCGCTCGGCCCAGACGGCGATCTACACCATCGCGGACGGCCTGGCGCGGCTCCTGGCCCCGATCCTGCCGGTGACGACGGACGACCTGTGGAGCTTCCTCCCCGGGGCGCGCGAGTCGAGCGTGCACCTCGCGCGCTTCCCGGAGGTGGGGGCGGACACCGTCGACGGCGACCTGCTCGCGCGCTGGGAGCGGCTGGTCGCGCTGCGCGAGGCGGCCAACGTCGTGATCGAGGGCCTGCGGGCCGAGAAGACGGTCGGGACGTCGCTGGAGGCGGCAGTGACGATCCGCGCCAGCGGCGCGACGGCGGAGCTCGTGGAGCGCTACCGGGCGGACCTCGCGATGATCCTGATCACCTCCGGCGTCGAGGTGGCGCCGGCGGGCGACCTGCCGGTGGACGGCGACGCCGCGCGGGCCGCGGGGGCGCAGTTCGTCGAGGCGGGAGGCGCGGCGATCATCACCGCCCGGCGGGCCGGCGGGGTGCGTTGCCCGCGCTGCTGGCGCTACGTGCCCGAGGTGTCGGGCGCCGAGCCGGCCGGCGTCTGCGTGCGGTGCGCGGACGCGCTGGAGGAGGCGGCGGCCTATGCCGGCTGACGGGAGGGAACCGCCGCGCGGGTTCCCCTCGAAGGGCGTGGCGGCGGGCATCGTGGCCGCGATCGTGATCGCCGATCAGTGGACGAAGTCGCTCGTCCAGGAGCACCTGCCGCTCTACGGGAGCGTCCGCGTCATCGACGGCTTCCTGGACCTGATCCACGTCCGCAACACGGGGGTGGCGTTCGGGCTGCTGAACTCGGTGGACATCCCGTACAAGGCGGGGCTGATGACGGCCGTCGCGCTGGGCGCGCTCGTCGCCCTGGGCATCTACGCCACGCAGCTCTCCCCGCGCGAGACGCTGGCCCGGTTCGGCCTGACGCTGATCGTGGGGGGCGCGGTCGGCAACCTGATCGACCGCGCGACGGCGGGCTACGTCGTCGACTTCGTCGACGTCTACTGGGGAGGCTGGCACTTCTGGGCCTTCAACGTCGCCGACGCCGCGATCACGGTCGGCGCCTCGTGCCTCATCTTCGAGCTCCTGTTCCTGAAACGCCATGTATCCGAAACTGCTTGAGCTCGGCCCCATCAGCATCTTCAGCTACGGGCTGCTGCTGGTGTCGGCCTACCTCATCGGGCTGCGCTTCGCCGTGGCCCGGGCCCAGCGGCGCGGGCTCGACGGCAACCGGACGATGGACCTCGGGATCTGGATCATCGTGAGCGCCCTCGTGGGCGCGAAGCTGCTGCTCGTGGTCGTCGACTTCGATCACATCCGGCGCGACCCGGCCCAGCTCTGGAGCCTGCTGCGCTCGGGCGGCGTCTTCTACGGCGGGCTGATCCTCGCCGTCGGCGTCGCCTTCTGGTACATGCGCCGCCACCGGCTGCCGCTCTGGACGACGTGCGACGCCTTCGCCCCCGGCATCGCGCTCGGGCAGGCGGTGGGCCGGCTCGGCTGCCTGCTCGCCGGCTGCTGCTACGGGCGGCCCACGGACCTGCCGTGGGGCATCACGTTCACCGACACCCTGGCCGCCGCCAACGTCGGGACGCCGCTCGACATCAGCCTGCACCCGACGCAGCTCTACGAGTCGGCGGCGACGCTCGCCATCCTGGGCGCGCTGCTGCTCCTCGAGCGCCGCGGCGGGGGCTTCGCGGGGCGGACGTTCTGGTCCTACCTGCTGCTCTATCCGATCGCCCGCTTCGTCATCGAGTTCTACCGGGGCGACCCCCGCGGGATGGCCTTCGGGCTGCTGCCGACATCGCAGTTCGTCTCGCTCCTCCTCGTGCCGCTGAGCCTCGTGATGCTCGTCGTGCTCTGGCGCCGGCACCAGGCGGCGACCGCGCGGCCGGCCCGCCGGTGACGGCGGCGGGCGACGATGGAGCCCGGACCCGAGCCTGAGCCTGCGCCCGTGTCCGAGCACGCGCCCGCGCCGGAAGCGGAGCGGGTCCGCATCGAGGTCCCGGCCGGGACCGACGACGTGCGGCTCGATCGCTTCCTCGCGTCGTGCCTCGCGGAGCGGACGCGCTCGCAGATCCAGCGCCTGATACGCGACGGCCTGGCCGCGGTGGGCGACCGGCCCGCGCGGGCCAGCACCCCGGTCCGGGCGGGCGACGTGGTGACGCTGGCGATCCCGCCGGCCACCCCGGCCACCCCGCGTCCGGAGCCGATTCCGCTGCCCATCGTCTACTCCGACGCCGATCTCGTGGTGGTCGACAAGCCGGCCGGGATGGTCGTGCATCCCGCCGCCGGCCACGCCGAGGGAACGCTGGTGAACGCGCTGCTGCACCACGTCGGCGACCTGAGCGGCATCGGCGGCGAGCGCCGCCCGGGCATCGTGCACCGGCTGGACCGCGGGACGTCGGGGCTGCTGGTCGTGGCCAAGCACGACCGGGCGCACGCGGAGCTGGCGCGCCAGTTCCGGGAGCGGGAAGTGGAGAAGGAGTACGCGGCGCTCGCGTGGGGGGTGGTGCAGCAGGGCCGCCGGATCGATCTGCCGATCGGGCGCGACCCGGTGGAGCGCAAGAAGATCTCGGCCCGCTCCCGGCGCGCGCGGGAGGCGGTGACGCGGGTGACGAAGGCGGAGCGCCTCGACGGGGTCTCGCTGGTCCGCGTCGCGATCGCCACCGGGCGCACGCACCAGATTCGCGTGCACCTGGCCGCCATCGGCCACCCGGTGGTGGGCGACGCGCTCTACGGCGGGACGCGCCGCCATCCCCCGCCCCACCTGCGGGCCGTGCAGCGCCTCGAGCGCCCCTTCCTCCACGCGTGCCGCCTCGCCTTCGCCCATCCGCGCGACGGGCGTCCGATGGAGCTCCGGAGCGAGTTGCCGGAGGACCTCCGCCTGGTGCTCGATGCCGTGCGGGCGGTGACGGCGGCGCGGGCGAGCGCCCGCTGACGGCGCGGGGCGGCCGGAAGACACGAACGGCCCCGCTCGCGCGGGGCCGTTCCGTTCCGCCGGCGTGGGTGTCCGATCCGTCAGGCCGCCATGTCCGGAAAAAGGGACACGGCGCCGCGCCGCGCGTCCTGGTGGTGCCGGCGCTCGATGGCCATCTCGCGCGCCTGCTCGCAGGTCGTGCAGCGCGCGGCGAACGGCAGCGCGCGGAGGCGCCGCTCCGCGATCTCCGTGCCGCACTCCTCGCAGTAGCCGAACGTACCCTGCTCGAGGCGATGCAGCGCGTCGGCGATCTTCTGGAGCGTCTCTGCCTTCATCTGCAGAACGGCGAACTCGATGTCGTCCTGGATCTCGGCCTCCGAGATCTCCGCTTCGTCGCGCACGCCCTGGTCCGGCGCGGCGGCGTTCTCGTCCCGAACGTCGCGCATCTTGTGGTGCAGCTCGCCGATGATCTCCCGCCGCCGCTCCTCGAGCAGACCGCGGAGCTCATCGGACCTGGCGTCGCTCATCCTCCCCTGGGTTGTCACTCTTCGCATGATTGCCGCTCCTCCCCGTTTCTGACGCGCCGCCGACGGCCGGAGTCGACTCCGGCTCCCGCGTTCCGCGACGACCGCGCGTGCTAACGGGCCTGCAAACTCGGTGCCGTGATGCGCCGACCGCCCTGCGGCGCGACGGGAACGAACCGATCGATACAGGATGAGGGTGTTGCCGGACCGGGGAGGGGAACGAAGGGGAGCGTGGGAGAACGCGCGGCACCTGCGCGCCGCTAAGGCCCCCGAGCGTGAAGCCTCGCCCGGTGTAACGTGCTCATCCCAAGGTGTCGTACCCCTCGCGCCGCTCTGTCGCAGGCAGGCGCATCTACCCGCTTAGACGGAGGAGGGCGTCGATCGGTTTCATGCTCGACGCGATCTATGCTTGGTGGCGATGGCCAAGCCGACCTGCCCCGCCTGCGGCACACGGCGCGCGCGCCGGGCGTGCCCGGCCCTCGGGCAGCAGATCTGCCCGGTGTGCTGCGGGACGAAGCGCCTCGTCGAGATCGCCTGCCCGTCGGACTGCAGCTACCTGCGCTCGGCGCACGAGCATCCGCCGGCCCTCGTGCAGCGGCAGCGGGAGCGCGACTTCGGCTTCTTCGTCCCGCTCTTCGCATCGCTCACCGAACGCCAGCAGCAGATTGCGATGCTGCTCCAGACCGCCCTGCGGGGCGAGGGGCTCGATGCCCCCGCCGGCTCGGACGCCGACGTCGAGCAGGCGGCGAAGGCGACCGCGGAGACCTTCGAGACCGCCAGCCGCGGCATCGTCTACGAGCACCGGGCCGCTTCGCTCGGCGCCCAGGCGCTCGCGAGCCGGATGCAGGGGCTGATCGAGGAACAGCGGAAGGAGGGCGCGCGGCTGCCGGACGGGGACGTGGCGGCCGCCGCGCGCTGCATCGAGGCGGCGGCGCGGGAGGCGGAGACCGCCCTCGGCGGGGGGGACCGGGCCTACCTGGCGCTCGTCGACCGCCTGCTCAAGTCGGCGGCGAAACCGCGGTCCGACGCGGCACCGCGCATCGTGGCGCCCTGATATACTCTTGCGCGATGGCGAAGCGTTGCGAAATCTGCGGCAAGGGTCCGGCCTTCGGCCGAAACGTGAGCCACGCGCACAACGTGACCCCCCGCCGGTTCCAGGCCAACATCCAGCGCGTCCGCGCGGTGGTGAACGGCGGCGTCCGGCGCATCCGGGTCTGCACCCGCTGCATCCGCTCCAACCGCATAGTCAAAGCCGCGTAGGAGTCTGCCGCCGGGCGTGCGACCGCAGTGCCCGCTCGCGTAGACGCTCCCAGCGCGCCTGCCAGACCGCGCGAGCGTAGCCACGGAGCCGGCCAACGGCACCCGGGAGTTTCGCGACGCGAAACTCCCAACGCGCCCGCCAGGGCGCGCAGCGGCGTAGCGCCGGGACTCCCGTAGACCTACGGTTGGCGGAGCACGCGCTCCACGTCGATCACGCCCGGCACCGCGCGTACGTCCTTGATCACGCGCTGCAGGTGCTTGAGGTCGTCGACGTCCATCGTGACGCTGATGCGCCCCCGCCGAATCTCGTTCACGTCCGCTTCCACCCGGCGGATGTTGGTGTTCTCGGAGATGCGCGTCGTGACGTCGGCCAGCATGCCCCGCCGGTCCTGCACCTGAATCGCCAGGCAGACGGTGAACGCCCCGGGACCGTCCCCGGCGTTGCCCCAGGCCACGTCGATCCGCCGCTCGGGGTGGTACAGCAGGTTGACCACGTTCGGGCAGGTCGAGGCGTGCACCGAGACGCCCTTCCCGCGCGTTACGTAGCCGACGATCGGCTCCCCGCGAATCGGGTTGCAGCACCCGGCCCGCGTCACCAGGAGGTCGTCGCAGCCGCTCGCCTGGATCGCATCCTCGTCCGCCGCCGGCACGCGCGCGGGCGGGGTCTCGGCGGGCCGGCCGTTCGTCCGCTCGCGGAGGGCGTCGCCCGGCGCGAGCCGCGTGAGGACGAGGCGGGCCGAGAGCCTCCCGTAGCCGATCGAGGCGCACAGGTCGTCCGCCTTCGGGATGCCGAGCTCGGCCGCGACACGGCCGAGGGCGTCCGATGCGAGCACGGCGCGGTGGTTCAGGTCGAAGCGGCGGATCTCCTTGTCGAGGAGCTTGCGGCCCAGCTCGACGGCGCGGACCTTCTCCTGGGCGTGAATGAAGTGCTTGATCTTGTGGCGGGCGCGCGAGGTGACGACGAAGGTGAGCCAGTCGCGGCTCGGGGTCCGCCCCGCGGCCGTGACCACCTCGACGATGTCGCCGCTCTGGAGCCGCGTGCGCAGCGGGACCATGCGGCGGTTCACCCGGGCGCCGACGCACGTGTGCCCGACGTCGGTGTGGACGGCGTAGGCGAAGTCGACCGGCGTGGCCCCGCGCGGCAACGCCTTGACCTCGCCCCGCGGCGTGAACGCGTAGACCTCCTCCGGGTAGAGGTCGAGCTTGAGGCTGTGGATGAAATCGCTGGGGTCGCGGGCGTCCTTCTCGGTCTCGAGCAACTGGCGCAGCCAGCGGAAGTACTTCTCGTCGGGATGCGCCCCGACGCGGCCTTCCTTGTACTTCCAGTGCGCGGCAATCCCCTCCTCCGCCACCTGGTGCATCCGCTCGGTCCGGATCTGCACCTCGAACGGGACGCCGCCGCTCACGACCGACGTGTGCAGCGACTGGTAGCCGTTCGGGCGGGGCATCGCGATGAAGTCCTTGAATCGGCCGGGGACCGGCGGCCAGATCTGGTGGATGATGCCGAGCGCGGCGTAGCAGTCGCGCTCCTTCCGCGTGATGACCCGGAGCGCGATCAGGTCGTACACCTCGTCGAGCCCGATCTTCTGGCGGCGGAGCTTCTCGCGGATGCTGAACAGCCGCTTGATGCGCCCCTCGAGCGTCACGGCCGGGACGTGCGCGTCGCGGAGCTTGGCGTCCAGCGTGGCCTGGAGTTGGGCGACGGTCTCCTCGGTGGCGCGGCGGCGCTCCTCGACCCACGCCCGGAGGCGGTCGAACGCCGCGGGGTCGAGATGCCGGAACGCCAGCTCCTCGAGCTCGTTCTGCAGCTTGCTCATTCCCAGGCGGTGGGCGATCGGGGCGTAGATGTCCAGCGTCTCCTGGGCGATCTTGACGCGCCGCTCCTCCTTGAGATGGCCCAGCGTGCGCATGTTGTGCAGCCGGTCGGCCAGCTTGACCAGGATGACGCGCACGTCGTCGACCATCGCCAGCAGCATCTTGCGGAAGTTCTCCGCCTGCCGCTCCTCGCTCGACGAGAACGGGATGGTGCTGATCTTCGTGACGCCCTCCACGACGTGCGCGACCTCGGGGCCGAAGAGGTCGCGGACGTGCTCGATCGTGGTGAGCGTGTCCTCGACGACGTCGTGGAGCAGGCTGGCTGCGATGGCGACGTCGTCGAGCCGCATGTCGGCGACGAGCGCGGCGACCTCGAGGGGGTGCGTGATGTACTGCTCGCCGGAGCGGCGCGTCTGTCCCGCGTGCTCGAGGGCGGAGAACTCGTACGCGCGCCGCAGCAGATCGGTGTCGGCGTCGGCGTCGTTCGAGCGGACGCGGCTGACGAGATCGTCGAATGTGATCATGCCCCCGTCTTTCGGAGCCTACCACCAGCCGGGAGGCCCCCTCGCGGCTTCCGCGGCGCGAGCTCCCGCGATGCACATTCTACGGCGCATAACAGACTGACTCGAAAGGGATTACGCGACCGGATGGATTCTTGACTTGCCACGGCTTTTGTTTCAGTATAGGGGCCCGGTTCAAGGGCATCGTGCGCCCCGGGCCGGCACGCGCCTTCACGCGGGTCGCCGGGACCTCCGAGTCCCGGGTGGCACCCGGAGACAGGGAGTTCGGCCCGGCTTCGAGAGGCCTGAAAGGGGATCGCAATGCAGACGGGACGCAGCCTTCTGAAAGTGGCCGTCATCATCGCGGTGACGGCGCCGCTCGCATCGTGCGGCTTCTTCGCGGAGCTCAGTGCGATGCGGACGTTCAAGGAAGCGAACATGCTCTACGGCCGCGCCGACTACCCGGCCGCCATCGAGGCCTACCACGAGGTGCTCGAGGTGCTCGGGGAGAACCCGGACTCCGAGTTGGCGCAGGTCATGACCGCCGCCTACTTCTACATCGGCAACAGCTACGACAACCTCTACAAGCCGGCCCTCCGCGGCGACGCGGAGAACGACAACTACCTCGACCAGGCGGTCGAGTACTACGGGCTCGGCTCGGAGCGCAGCGCCGACCCGGGCCTCCAGAAGCTGTCGATGCAGTACCTGGTGGCCGCGTTCGGAGCCGACAAGAAGAACGACCCGGCCTCGTCCGAGCCGATCCTCCGGGCGATGATCCAGCTCGATCCCGCCGACCCGGACAACTACTTCGCCCTCGCGCGGCTCTACGAGGAGGCCGGTCTCTACGAGGACGCCGAGGTCGTCATGCTCGAGGTGCGGAACATGCGGCCGGAGGACCCGACCGTCTACCTGCAGCTTGCCGGGTTCTACAACCGGGGCGGCGACTTCGAGCGGACCATCGAGGCCCTCCAGCAGCGCGCGGCCATCGAGCCCGACAATCCCGAGGCCTACTACACCATCTCGACGTACTACTGGGAGAAGGCGTTCCGCGACTTCCGCATCACGCAGGAGGAGAAGGCGGACTTCATCGTGGCGGGCCTCGAGGCCGCGGACCAGGCCATCGGCCTGAACGACCGCTACGTCGACGCCCTGGTCTACAAGAACATCCTGCTCCGCATGCAGGCCAACATGACCGACGACATCGACGAGCGGGAGGCCCTCATCGCCGAGGCCGACGAGCTCCGCGACCGTGCGCAGGCCCTCCAGGAGGAGGCGCGCGGCGGAGGCGCGGCCGGCTAGGGGCACGCGCGCGCGCCAGAGCGACGGTCAGAAGGCCGGTTGCCCCTTCTCGGGGTGGCCGGCCTTTTGCTTTGGTGATGAGGGCTTGGCGGATCCCGGCGGGCGCGAGTGCCCCGGCCCGGCAACCGCGCCGGGGCGGAGGTATCGGCTGGACGCTCGGCCGGGTGGTAGGGTGGGGGAGCAATGGACCATCGCAACGGAAGCACCATCCAGGTCGTCACGCTGCTGCTGTCGCTGGTGGCGGCCCTCACCGGGCTCGCAAACAGCTGGCAACTCGCAAGGCTTACGGGCCAGGTCGAGACCCTCCAGGAAGTCCTCGTCACGCACGTGACGACCCCCGGCGCCCACTCGGACTGAGACGCGAGCTGCCCCGCCGGCGACCGCCTTCGACACCGCGCCCCCGAGCCGGTTACGACCGCGACGCGAGCCCCGCCGGCCGGCGCCGCCTTCGACACCGCGCCCCCGAGCC
>JAPOWL010000416.1 GCA_026707615.1 Acidobacteriota bacterium
CACGCCCCCGGCGGCATCGAGGACTATCGCATGCGCGGCTCCCTGGCGCGCGCGCGCCGCGAGCCGGTGCCCGCGGGCCTCGAGCAGCGCGACGGTGTCGGGGGAGAGGCCGTAGCGCTCGTGGAAGAGCCGGTCCGGCAGCCACTGGTGGTGAAAGCGGGGGGCGTCGACCGCCTGCTGGGCGTTCATGCCGAAGTCGATCACGTTGAGGATGGTGTGCAGCACGGTGTTGATGATGGTCCGCCCGCCGGGGCTCCCGGTCACCATCACCAGGCGGCCGTCCCGAGCCACGATCGTCGGCGACATGCTCGACAGCATCCGCTTGCCGGGCGCGGCCAGATTGGGCGCGGTACCGATCAGGCCGTCTTCCGTGGTGAGGCCCGGGGCGGCGTTGAAGTCGCCCATCTCGTTGTTCAGCAGGAACCCCGCCCCCGGCACGGTGATTCGCGAGCCGTAGGACTGCTCGAGGGTCGTGGTGAGCGAGACGGCGTTGCGGTCCGCGTCGACTACCGACACGTGGGTCGTCTCGCGACCCTCCGGCGGCCATGCGAACGTGTCCGGCCCGGACTCCGACGCCCGGTCCGGAGCGATGCTCGCGCGCAGCGTCTCCGCGTAGAGCTTCGACGTCAGGCGCGTCACCGGCATCCGCGGATTGAAGTCGGGGTCGCCGAGGTGGCGGGCGCGATCCGCGAAGCCGCGGCGCATCGCCTCCGCCATGCGGTGGACGTTCAGCGCCGAGCCGTGGCCGGCCGCCCGCAGGTCGTAGCCCTCGAGCACGTTGAGCATCTGAACGAGGGTGACGCCGCCCGAGCTCGGGGGCGGCATGGCGATGACGTCGTAGCCGCGGTAGGTGCCCCGGACCGGCTCCCGGACCCGCGCCTCGTAGGCGGCCAGATCGGACTCCGTGATCAGCCCGCCGTGCGCCTCCATCTCGCGCGCGAGGAGCGCCGCCGTCGTCCCCCGGTAGAAGCCCTCCGGCCCGTGCTCCGCGATGCGCTCGAGCGTGTCGGCCAGATCGGGCTGGCGCAGGCGCTCGCCGGGCTCGAAGGGCCTGCCGTCGTTCGAGAACACCGCGAGAGACGCCGGATAGCGGGCCATCCGCGGCAGAACGCCGGCCAGGGAGGCCGCGCGCGCGAAGGAGAGCGGGAACCCGTCACGGGCCAGCGAGACGGCCGGCTCCACCAGGCGCCGCCACGGCAGCCGGCCGTGGTCGGCCCAGGCGCGGTGGAGCCCCGCGACGGTCCCCGGGACGCCGACCGCGACGTGGCTGTCGTGGTGGCGCGCCGCGTCGTAGGCGCCCCCGACCCGGAACATGTCCGGCGACGCGGCAGCCGGGGCGGTCTCGCGGAAGTCGTAGGCGGCCGCGGACCCGTCCGCCGCGCGGTGGACGAGGAACCCGCCGCCGCCGATGTTGCCGGCCGCCGGCAGCGTCACCGCGAGCGCGAAGGCCGTCGCGACCGCCGCGTCCACGGCGGAGCCGCCGGCCCGCAGCACCTCGAGCCCGACCTCGGCCGCCACGCCGTCCGAGGCGACCACCATGCCGCGGCGCGCCCGCGCCGGCTCGGAGCTCGCAGCCAGGCTCGCGACGACGATCGCGGCGGCGCACGCGCCGGCGACCGCGGCGGCGGGATTGCGGATCCGCATCCTGACGTTCCCGCCCATCTCGTGCCCTCCCTTCGGCACGCGCGCCCGGTTCCGCGTCACATCCCCCAGACGGTAACGGGCGCGCCTTCCGCCGCCGGCGAGCGGCGGAAGATCTTCTTGTCCCATGTCCGCTCCGGAGAGCGGTCGAAGACGATCAGGTGCCCCGCCTCTGCCCCGCAACGGTCGAGGTAGCCGCGCGTCTGCGCCAACCCTTCCTCGATGGTTCGCTCCAGCAGTCCGCGCCGCAGCTTGCACTCCACGACGTACTTCCGCGTCGTCTCGCCCTGCGGCCAGCGGATCAGAAGGTCCGTGCGCTTCCGGCCCAGCGCGTACTCCCGCTCGATGGACCCGCCGCCGTTCACCACCCGCTGCAGGTGAGCCTGCAGCAGGAGCTGCGGACCGGCCTCGTGGTACCGGTCGAAGCGCTGCACCCAGTGCTCGGAGTGCTCGCGGAAGAACGTCTGGAAGTCGGCCAGCAGTCCTTCCACGTCCAGCGCGCCGTCGTCGTCGACGTACCAGGCCATCCTGTGCGGCAGACCCGCCTGCACGGCATGGCTCAGGTGGCGCGGCACCACCTCCGCGTAGATCGGGTTGGCGACGCGGGGCGAGCCGTCCCGGTCCAGCGCGATCAGCCCGAGGTCGAGGACGTACGCGATGTCCTCGTCGGACCAGCCGGACTCGTCGGCGCCGGTCAGGATCGGCTCGATCACCCGCCGCACGCGTTCCTCGCGCAGGCGGTTCGCCAGGTCGTCGATATGCGTATCCCGGCGCAGGATCAGCCGTTCCTGGGCCGCCAGCACCTCGCTCTCGGCGATCGCGCGGGAACGGTCGCGGCCCGCCGGGTGCCGGAAGCAGGCGTCGTAGCACAGCGCATTCACCAGCCACGGCTGGCCTGCCGTGCGCGTCCGGACCGTCTCGACCGCCGCGGCAGTGAACGCCTGCCCGGTCTCCGCGGTGTGCTGCGCCAGCAGCGCCCGCACCTCCGCCTCCGTGAAGTCGCCGAGGCGCAACGACTCCGACCTGATGTTGAAGGCGCTCCCGCCGAGCACGGGGGCGTCGCGCCGGTTCGAGTGGATGCGGTAGTCCCGCACGTCCCGCACGCCGCACAGGATCACGCTGTGCGGGAAGCCGCCGGGCCGCTGGTCGTATCCCGCCCGCAGTTGGCGCAGCACCGAGAGCAGCGTGTCTCCGACCAGCGCGTCGATCTCGTCGATCAGCAGCACGAGCGGCCGGGGATCGGCCTCTGCCCAGCGGGAGAGCACGTCGACGAGGGCGCCGTCCGCCCCCTCGCTCTCCAGCGAGGCACCCCGCAGGCGGCCCGGGGTCTCGTCTCCCAGCGTCAGCCGCGCCCGGCGGGCCAGCTCGCCGAGCATCGCGCGCATGGCGCGCGCGGTGTCCTCGCGCGCCGCCTGCCCGACCTCGAAGTTCGCGTACACGCAGCGGAAGTCCCCGGCGCTGCCGTCGTTCAGCAGGTCGCGCAACGCGAGCAACGCCGACGTCTTGCCCGTCTGCCGCGGCGCGTGCAGCACGAAGTACATCCCGCTCCGCACGAGGCCGAGCACGGCGTCGAGGTCGATCCGCTCGAGCGGCGGGATGTGGTAGTGGTCCCCCCGGCGGACGGGACCAGCGGTATTGAAGAACCGCATCGCCTCCATTGTCGCAGTGCACGGTGAGGGGCGCCACCGCTTCACCGGATGTTGAGGCGGGAGCGGAGTTCGTGTAGCCTGCCCAGGAGTCCGGGCGTCGGATGCCGTCGACGCTGAGAAGACGTTGCGCCGGTCGCCGCGAACGGCGGCCGAGAAGGGGATGTCCACATGAACGCTCGGCCAGCCGCAATCGCACGGGTTCTTCCCGTCCTCATCATGACGGCCATGCTGGCGCCGGCACTCGCCGAGGCGCAGCCGGAAGCGGCCGAAACGTCCATACCGCGCACGCCGGAAGGGCGCCCGGACCTGCAGGGCGTCTGGGACTTCAGCTCGCTGACCCCGCTGCAGCGGCCCGCCGAGCTGGCGGAACGGGAGTTCCTGACGGACGAGGACATATCGGCGCTGGAGGCGCGGGCCGCGACGCGGGTCGACCGGGCGCCGCCGCCGGGCAATCCCGGCAGCTACAACCGCTTCTGGTTCGACGACGGCACGAGGGTCGCGGGGACGCGCCGCACGTCGCTCATCGTCGACCCGCCGGACGGGCGCCTGCCAGGCTACACGCCCGAGGGCCGGGCGCGGATGGCCGCCCGCGCCGAGGCGCGGGACCGCAACGCCGGCCCCGAGGACCGCGACGTGGACGAGCGGTGCATCCTCGGGTTCAATTCCGGACCGCCGATGCTGCCGGGCGCGTACAACAACTTCGTGCAGGTGTTCCAGACGCCGGGGCACGTGGCGATCCTGAACGAGATGGTCAACGACTCCCGGCTGGTGCCGGTGGACGGCCGGCCGACGCTCTCGGAAGGCGTGCGGCAGTGGCGGGGGGACTCGCGCGGCCGCTGGGAAGGGGACACGCTGGTCGTGGAGACCACCAACTTCCGGGACCTCGGAACCGCGCACCCCGCGCCCAACATGGAGCTCCTGGAGGCGCTGGGGCCGGAGCTCCACCTGGTCGAGCGCTTCAGCCTCCTCGACGCCGACACGCTGCTGTATCGGTTCACGGTCGACGATCGGACCGCCTTCACCGAGCCGTGGAGCGTCGAGACCACGATGGCGAGGTCGGCGGACCCGCTGTTCGAGTACGCGTGCCACGAGGGCAACTACGGCCTCTACAACATCCTCGCCGGAGCGCGCGCCGAGAGTCGAGCCGCCGGGCGGTAGAGGCCTCGCGTTCGCCCGGGTCGACCCGGTGGGCGCAGGAGAAGCGGACGATCCCCGCCCGGGTTCCTGCGCGCGTCCCGGCTTGCGTCGTCCGGCCGCCACACCGACCTCGAAAGGAGCCGCCCGTGACACCGACCGCCCCTCGAACCGCACTGCTCGCCGCCGCGCTCGTCGTCGGAGCGCTCGCCCTCGCGCCCGCCCGACCGGCCGCGCAGGCCGGCCGCCTGCTGGACGTGGTGGAGCTGCTGGCGAACGGCGAGGTGGTGTTCGGTTCGTTCGCGAACGTCGAGTCGGGCGCGAGCGGAGCCATCGAGATGTCGCGCTCGCAGGCCGACTACATCTTCTTCGACATGGAGCACGGCCCCCTCGACATGGTGGAGCTGCGTGACTACATGCAGTACCTGCTCGACCCGGCGCAGCTCCTCCAGCGCGGCCGGCCCGGCACCGACAAGGCGGTCTGGGTGCGCATTCCGGCCAACGGGCGCGAGATGAACGAGTGGATGATCAAGAACGCCCTCGACCAGGGCGCGCACGGGATCATCGCTCCGCACATCGAGACCCCGGAGCAGGCGCTTCACGTCGTGCAGTCGATGCGCTATCCGCAGCGGGTCGGAGCCCCGGACCCCGAGCCGATTGGGCTCCGCGGCTCCGGGCCCGGCAACGCCGTCCGCTACTGGGGCGTCTCCGGCGCCGACTACATCGCGAAGGCCGACGTCTGGCCGCTCGACCCCGACGGCGAGCTCCTCAACATGATCCAGATCGAGAACCGGATCGGGATCGCCAACGTCGACGCCATCGCCCGCGTGCCCGGCGTCAGCATGCTGATGGCAGCGCCCGGTGACCTCGGCATGGCCTACGGAGGCGACGCCGCGGCGACGGAGGAGGCTCTTCAGACCGTGCTGCGCGCGGCGACCGCCGCCGGGCTCCCGTGCGCCATCACGGCGGGGCCGGACGACGTCGAGCGGCGCATTCGCGAGGGCTTCCGGGTGCTGATCGGCGGGCCGGAGATGATCGCGGTCGGCCGCCGCGCCGCGGGCCGCGAGTAGGGCCGGCCGCAGCGGCGATCCGGCTCGGTGCCACGCGCGTTCGGCGCGGCCGCCCGCAGTCCGACGCCATCCAATCGTGGACGACCCGGCGCCGAGGCTGCGAGTCGATCTCCCGAGGTGCTCGTGCGTCCCCGAAGCGGGGGAGGTCGAACTGCACGGCGCCGGCGACGACCGGCTCGATGTCTGGCTCGACGGCGAGCTCCTGATCCGGCGCCGCCCCCCGGCCGACATGCACACCGAGACGCGCGTGCTCACGCTCGACGCCGGCGTGCACGACCTGCGGGTGGAGTACGAGCAGCACGGCGGAGGGTACTCGGCGCGCCTGCTGTGGGCGCCGCGGGAGGGACGACCCCGCCCCCTGCCGTTGCACGGCCTCTTCCACGCGTACAGGGTCCGCTCTCCCCAGATGGGCGGCCCCGCCTGTCGAAGCTGCCCGATCAGCGTCGCGCGCCACCGCCGGCGCCGGCGACGAGCGGGGGCGCGCTCCCGCGATGAGCGGACGGTGGATCGCAACGGGAATCTGTCTGATCGTCGCCGGCTTCGTCCTGGCCCGCGGATTCATCTCCTCGCAACAGACGCCGCTACCCCTGTACTACCTGTCCGAGCTGCCGGGGCTCGACTTCCTGAAGGGGTTGCGCGCGACGCCGCGCTTCTCCCTCCTGCTCTAACTTCGGCGTCATGACTCTGTCGGCGGCCGGCGTCGCCGCGCTCGCCGCGCGGTGCCGCAGCGCCCGCACGGGCTGGGGGGTCGTCATTCTGCTCTGTGGGGCGTTTCTCGTCGAGGTCTATCCGTACCGGCTGCCTGTCGAGCCGAGGCCCTACGAAGTCAGCCGACTGGACCGCGCCATCCCGCGGGTCTGGCAGGACGAACGGCGCGCGCCGATGGGGCCGCGGCGTCCCGGCGGTCTCCCACCGCCGATGCGCGCGGCCGCGCTCCGGAAGGCAGCGTGCGCCGGCGGCGCCGCGCCCGACGGGGGATGGGAGATAATGGGCGCCTTGCGGTGTGGAGTGGCACCCGGACAGGAGGCGGCAGAATGACGTCACGAGGGCCTGAGCGTGCGGCGCGGCGGGCAGGCGTTGGGCGGCGGCTCGTGCTGGCGGCGACTGCAGCCTTGGTCGCCGCGCCGCTGGCGTGCGTCTCGCCGGACAGCGGCGGGCTGACCGTGCGGCTGTCGATCGCCACCGGGGGGACGGGGGGCGTCTACTACCCCTACGGCGGCGGCATCGCGAAGATCATCAGCGAGCACGTCGAGGGCGTCGAGGCGACCGCGGAGGTAACGGCCGGCACGGTCGACAACCTGAAGTTCATCGCCAGCCGATCCGCCGACCTCGCCTTCGGGCTGGCCGATTCCATCGACGATGCGGCGAACCAGCGGGGGGCGTTCGCCGACTTCGGCGTGGTCCCGATGCGCGCCCTCGCCGTCCTCTACGACAACTACAACCACCTCGTCTCGGTGACCGCAACGGGCATCGAGACCGTCGCGGACCTCGAGGGACGCGTCGTCTCGACCGGCGCCCCGGGGAGCGGGAGGGAGGTCAGCGCCTTCCGCATCCTCGAGGCGGCCGGCGTGGATCCCGATACCGGCATCCGCAAGCAGAGCCTGGGCGCCGCCCAGTCGGTCGATGCCATCAAGGACGACAAGATCGACGCCTTCTTCTTCAGCGGCGGGCTTCCGACCGGGGCCATCCTCGATCTGGCGTCGACGCCCGGTCGCACGATCAAGGTCGTGCCGAACGGCGAGACGCTGGCGACGCTGCAGGGGCAGTACGGGTCGCTCGTCTACCACAACTCCCCCATTCCGCCCTCGACCTATCCCGGGATGGAGGAGACGGTCACCGTCGTCGCGGTGTCGAACGTCCTCGTCGTCCACGAGGCGATGGACGCCGAGCTGGCGTACGAGCTGACGCGCGTACTCTTCGAGCAGCACGAGGAGCTGGCCGCCGTGCATCCGATGGCCGCCATCCTGACGCTCGAGTCGGCGACCGCGGGATCGCCCATCCCGTTCCACGACGGCGCCGAGCGCTACTACCGGGAGCGGGGCGCCTGGTCCGAGTGACGGCGCCCGCGACGGAAGCGGCGGACCGGACACGAGGCTCGAAGCACCGCCGAACCGGCCCCGGAGGTCTGGGTGTCAGCGCAGACTCCCAACGCGCTCGTCACGGCGCGCAAGGCCGGAAGCCGGACGGCGCGCGGGCGAGCACACCTCAAGCCCACACGGCGCGGCGCGGAGCCGTAGAATGGGCGCGTGGCAACGAACGGCGCTTCCCGCCCCGGTCGGGCCGGTCCTGAGGACGAAGGGTCGACGCTGACGGCGAAACCGGACTCGCCGGCCGCAACGCCCGACGACCCCGAAGCGGACGTCCCGAGCCGCAAGCTCGAGGGTCGGACGGCGACGCTGGCCACGGTTCTCGCCGCGGGCCTGTCCTGCTACGCCCTCTACTGGGTGATCGGCATCGTCCAGCCGCAGATCTACCGGGTCAGCTTCCTGCTGGTCACGCTGGTGCTGACGTTCGTCGTCTTCCCGGCCCATCCGCGGTGGCGCGAGCAGGTGACCTGGACCGACTGGGCGCTGGCCGCCATCTCCGTCGCGGCGCTGGCGTGGCCGATCATCGACTTCGAGCAGTTCGTCTACCGGGCCGCCACGCCGACGGGGCTGGACCTCGCCCTGGGCGCCGTCACGACGCTGCTCGTGCTGGAGGCGACGCGCCGGACCGTCGGCCCCATCCTGCCCGTGACGGCGGTGGCGTTCCTGCTCTACGGCTACTACGGGCCGTTCCTCGAACTCGTCGGCCTCGAGCTGTTCGCCCACCGCGGCTACGACGTGGCCCGCCTGGTCGGGACGCTCTACATGACGCTGGAGGGGATCTTCGGCGTCCCGCTGAACGTCTGCGCGACGTTCATCATCCTCTTCACGATCTTCGGCTCGATCCTCGGCCATTCGGGCGCCGGGCAGTTCTTCATCACCTGGACGATGTCCGCGTTCGGCCGCTCCGAGAGCGGGGCCGGACCGGGGCGCACGGTGACGCTGTCGGGCTTCCTGCTCGGCACCGTGTCGGGGAGCGGCGTGGCCACGACGGTCACGCTCGGCGCCGTCGTCTGGCCGATGCTGCGGCGGGCGGGATTCTCGGCCGAGATCGGCGGCGGCATCCTGTCCGCCAGCGGCATCGGGGCCATCATGGCGCCGCCGATGATGGGCGCGGCCGCGTTCCTCATCGCCGAGTTCCTGCAGATCACCTACCTGCAGGTGATCGTCATGGCGATCATCCCGGCGATCCTCTACTACCTGTCGATCGTCCTGATGATCGAGGCCGACGCACGCCGGCTCGGCACGCGCGCGGTCGACGTCGACGTGCCGTCCGTCGGCGAGCTGACGCGCCGCGCCGGCTACCAGTTCCTGCCGCTCATCGCGATCATCGCGCTCCTGGTGACCGGGATGACCCCGTTCCGCGCCGTGTTCCTGTCGACGCTGCTGGCCGTCGGCCTCAGCTTCCTGCGCAAGGAGAACGCGCTCAGGCCGCGCCGGCTGGTGGCCGCCCTCGAGGCGGGGGGGCGCGGGGTGCTGTCGGTCGCCGCGACGACGGCGACGGCCGGTATCATCGTCGGCGTCGTCACCCTGACCGGCCTCGGCCTGAAGCTCTCGGGGATCATCGTCTCGCTCGCGGGCGGGAACATCTTCCTGACCGTGGTCTACGCGGCCGTGGCGGTCTGGATGCTCGGCCTGGCCGTGCCGGTGACGGCGTCCTACATCATCGCCGCCGTCATGATCGCGCCGGCGCTGACGCTGGTCGGGGTGCCCGACTTCGCGGCGCACATGTTCATCTTCTACTACGCCGTCCTCTCGGAGGTCAGCCCGCCCACGGCCCTCTCGCCCTTCGCCGCCGCGGCCATCACCGGAGGGAACCCCTTCCGGACGATGATGCTCACCTGGAAGTACACGCTGCCGGCCTTCCTGGTGCCCTTCGCGTTCACGGTGAGCCCGGAAGGGGCCGGCGTGCTGCTGCAGGCTCCCGCCGGCGACGTCGTCCGCACCGTGGGGACGGCGGCCGTCGGCGTCAGCGCCCTGGCGATGGGGCTCGGCGGCTGGCTGCGGCGGGCCACGACGCGGGTCGAGCGGATCCTGGCCGTCGCCGGGGGCCTGCTGCTCTTCTACGCCACGGCGGCCACGGATATCATGGGCGTACTGCTGTTTGGCGCGGCTATCGCGCTCCACCTGGTCCGCACACGCTGAGGTGATGTCATGAGGTCACGCATTCGCCCGACGGCGCTCGCCGTCTTCGTCGCGCTCGTTGTCGCTCTGGTTCCGTCTGCGCTCCTCGCGCAGGGGCTGACCCGCGCCGTCCCGGAGTCCGTCGGCATGTCGTCGGAGCGGCTCGAGCGGTTGACGGACGCACTGCAGGGGTACGTCGACGACGGCCAGATGGCGGGCGCCGTCGCTATCGTGGTCCGGCGCGGCCGCATCGCCTACCTGGAGGCGGTCGGCCAGCGGGACGTCGCCTCGGCCTCGCCGATGGGTACGGACGCCATCTTCCGCATCGCCTCGCAGACGAAGGCGCTCGCGAGCACCGGAGTCATGCTGCTGCAGGAGGAGGGGCGCCTGCTGATCACCGACCCGGTCGGCGACTACCTGCCGGCCTTCAAGAACACGACCGTCGCCGAGCCGAACGACAGTGGCGGCTACGACGTCGTGCCCCCGCGGCGGCCCATCACGATCCGCGACCTGCTGACGCACACGGCCGGCATCAGCTACGGCAGCGGCCCCGCCGCGGACAAGTGGCAGGAGGCCGAGATCACGGGCTGGTACTTCGCCGACCGCGACGAGACGGTGGGCGACGTCATGTCCCGGCTCGCCGAGCTGCCGCTCGACGCCCACCCGGGCGAAGCGTGGATCTACGGCTACAACACCGACATCCTCGGCGCGATGATCGAGGAGATCAGCGGCCAGACGCTCGGCGCGTTCCTCGGCGAGCGCCTGCTCGGCCCGCTCGGCATGGACGACACGCACTTCTTCGTGCCGGCGGGCAAGGTGCACCGGCTGGCCACGGTCTACTCGTCGACGGACGACGGCGGCATCGAGCGCGCCCCCGATCCGGGACACATGGTGGGTCAGGGCGCCTACGTCCACGGTCCGCGCAAGAGCTTCTCGGGCGGCGCCGGCCTGCTCTCGACGGCGACCGACTACGCCACGTTCCTGCAGATGATGCTGAACGGCGGCACGTTCGACGGCACGCGCGTCCTCTCGCGCAAGACCGTCGAGTCGATGACCGTGGACCACCTCGACGGGATCGCCTTCCGCTCCGGCCAGGGCTTCGGCCTCGGCTTCTCGATCATGGAGAACCCGGCCGCCCTCGGCCTGCCCGCGTCGAAGGGCGAGTACGGCTGGGGCGGCGCCTACCATTCGACCTACTGGGTCGACCCGGCCGAGGAGATGGTCGTCGTCTATCTGACGCAGCTCATCCCGGCCCGCGGCATCGACGACCACGGCAAGCTGCGCACCCTGATTCACCAGGCGATCATCGACTGAGGGCGTCGCCGGCGGCGGATCGGCCTGGGGACGACGCACAGCGGGGGATTGCCGACCAAGCGATCATCGACTGCGGGGGCGGCGGCCACGAAGCGTCCGGCGACGAGAACGCCGGGCGCTCCCGGGAGGCATTGCGGCGGAACGGGGTTGAAGGCCATCGCCGCCCTGGCTCTTGCGTCGGCCCCGCGCAGCTGGAGTGACCACACTTGACCAAGCCGGAACTGATCGATCGACTCAACCAGGACCTCGCCGACGAGCTCGGCGCCATCATCCAGTACATCGTCTACGCCGCGCGCGCCACCGGTCCGTATCGCCCGCAGCTCTCGCAGTTCTTCCTCGCGGAGGTCGCCGACGAGCAGTTGCACGCGCAGTACCTGGCGAACAAGATCGTTGCCCTCGGCGGTACGCCGACCACCACGCCGCGCGCCGTCCCGCTCCCCGACGGCGACCGCGCGATGCTCGAGGAGGTCCTCGCGGCGGAGCGTCACGCCACCGCCGCCTACACGACACGGGCGAAGGAGGCGGAGGCCTACGGCGACAAGGGCCTCGCCGTGCAGCTCGAGGACTTCATCCGCGACGAGAGCAACCACGTCGAGGAGACCGAGCGCATCCTCCGCGACTGGCCGCTGTAGGCACATTCATCACGGACGAGCCGCAGCCCACCCCGTGGCACAGGTGGCAGGCTGGTCCGCGAGTTCTCCTATCGTCACCTTCCGATGGGCGACCACCCCCATGCCGAGTGTCAATCAGCACCGTCTCGATTCGCCTGCGTTTCTGCTTGAGAACGTAGGCCCCGTCAGCCAGGCAAGGTTGGAGCTCGGCGCCCTCACGATCATCGCCGGCCACAACAATACCGGCAAAACGTACATCGTCTACACTCTGTATGGCTTCCTCAAGTGCCTGCGAGACGTCTTCCGCGTGCACCGCCTTCTCGCGCGCACCAGCCCCCTCAGTTCTCCAGAACGACCTATCCGGCAACAGATCTCGAAGCAGGTTCTGGCGCGCGAAGGGGGCGTGATTCGATTCGACCCGAAGCAACTCAAGCGGGAAAGAGCCTCGCTGAGTAGAGATCTCACTCGCGCCTTCTCGAAGTACGAACTGGCTGGTGTCTTCAATGCGTCCCCCAAGCAGTTCCAGGGAGCCTCACTCCAGATCGACCTGCCGGACGACCAAGCCGAGCGTCCCAGCGTGCAGTCGATCGATCTCGACTTGCCGGCTGGCCAGATTAGCCTTCGTCACAATGACGCGGACGTAGCGGTCCTCCAACTCACCCCGGATCGGATACTGGCCAGCGACTACATGCGCCGGCACGTCTCCACATACCTCTATGTTTACACGCTGCTTCCGGACTTGCTCATCCTGAATCCGTTTGTCCTCTCCGCGGAGCGTTTCGGGATTTCCCTTATCTACAAGGACCTCGACCGTCGTAGAAACCAACTAATTGCCGAATTAAAGAAGATGGGTGACAGTGGGGGGAAGC
>JAPOWL010000259.1 GCA_026707615.1 Acidobacteriota bacterium
CCGGAGCTGGCCGGCTGGGTCGGCCCGTCGGCGCTGGGCGGGTGGCTCGTCCACCTCGTGGAGTTCGGCGTGGCGGCGGCCATCTTCCAGGGCGGGTTGAACCTCGGCCTCGAGCACCTGCGGCGCCAGGAGAGCGCCATCTGGAGACTCGTGTCCGCCGGCGCCCTCGGCACCCTCGCCGGCGCGGCCATCCTCGCGCGGTTCGTGCTCGAATGGGAATGGCGCACGGCGGTCCTCTTCGGGAGCGTGGTGGTCGTCACGGGGCAGACGGTGGTCGGCCCGCTGCTGCACGGAATCGGACTCCGCAGGCGTCCCCGGACGCTGCTCGAGGCGGAGGCCGTGCTCCTCGACCCGATTGGCGCCCTGCTGGCCACGCTGGTGCTGCAGGCGGTCACCGTCCCCGCCGTCGGCGCGCTCGCCTCGGAGGCGGTGGCGGTCGCCGGCAGCATCGCGTTCGGCCTGCTGGCGGGCATCGTGGTCGGGCTGGTGCTGGCCGGGGCGGTCCGCTCCCGCATCGCCGTCGCCGCCGGCTACGAGAGCGTCGTGGTGCTGACGGCCGTCGTCCTCGCCTACGAGCTGTGCGACCTCCTGGTGCCGCAGAGCGGCCTCACCGCGGTCGTCGTGGCCGGCGTCGTCTTCGCCAACACCTGCCCCATTGAAGACTCCGGGCTGCGCACGTTCACCAATCCTCTGACGGTCGTGCTGGTGGGGCCCCTCGTCCTGCTGCTGGCCGCGGACGTGTCGCTGAGCGACGTCCGGGCGCTGGGCGCCCCGGGCCTCGCCGTCGTCGCGGGGCTCGTGCTGCTCGTCCGGCCGCTCGGGGTGCTGGCCGCAACCGCGGGTCTCGGGCTCGACGGAAGGGAGCGCGCGTTTCTGGCCTGGCTGGCCCCGCGGGGCCTGGTGGCCGCGGTAATCGTTTCGATGGTCGCTTCCACGCTCGACGCCGGGGGCGGCGGGGAGGGCGGGCCGCTCCGGGCGCTCGTCTTCCTGACGATCGCCGGCACCGTGGTGCTGGCCGGGCTCACGGCTCGTCCGGCGGCCTGGGCGCTCGGGCTGCTCGGAGCGGAGCGCGACCGGGCCGCGCCGCCGCGCGATGAGGAGCGAGCGTCGCGCCATGAGGCGGCTCCGCCGCGCGCCGGGGCGCCCGCGCCGCACGATGAAGAGCCTGCGTGGCGCGATGAGGCACCCGCGTGGCGCGATGAGGCGCCTGCGTGGCGCGATGAGGCACCCGCGTCGCGCG
Organism: Acidobacteriota bacterium; assembly: GCA_026707615.1. Taxonomy (GTDB): domain Bacteria; phylum Acidobacteriota; class Vicinamibacteria; order Vicinamibacterales; family UBA8438; genus JAGWAJ01. The sequence continues at coordinate 1,241 of JAPOWL010000259.1, forward strand.
ACGAGTCAGGTCCGCGGCCGCCGATCCCCCCGCGCCGTGCGGGCCCCACGGAGCTGGGTCCGCCCGATCTGCTTCCGGACGAGGCCGCGGCACGGTGGCGGGACGTCGAGCCCGAGGTCCCGCCGCCCGCGTCCGAACCGCGCCCCGTTCCCGAGGAGGACGACGGGCTCCCGGCGGGTGAGGCCCGGCCGTCCAGGTCCGACCCGCGGCCCGTTCAGGAGGAGCCGGTCGATGACCTCCCGGCGGGCGAGGCGCGGCCGTCCGGATCCGAACGGCGGCCGGTTCCCGATGGGGCGGTCGACGGCCCTCCGGCGGGTGAGGCCCGGCCGTCCGGGTCCGAACCGCGCAGTGTTCACGGTGAGCCGTCGGACGGCTTGCGGCAGAGGAACAGCTCGTAGGTTCCCGGCTCGAGCTCGGAGTGGTCGAAGGGGACGACGGTGGGCTCGAAGCCGGCCTCCGCCGTGAGGCGCAGCCAGTCGTCGCGCGCGAACACGGCCTCCACGTGCCGGTCCCATTCCACCCGGGTGCCGCCGTCACGATCCCGCAGCACGTACACGTAGTCGACGGTGTAGGTGTTGTCCGCCGGATCGGGGTCCCAGGTCCATTCCAGGTAGCGCAGGCCGCGGCCGCCGCCGTCGTGGCCGCCGCAGTCGGTCTCGGGCGGACGGAAGTTCTCCCGCACGTGATCGGGTGCGAAGAGCGCGGCCCCGCCCGGCCGGCAGTGCACCCAGGCCGTCTCGATGGCCCGCCGGAGGTCGTCCTCCGTCGTCATGTAGACGACGGCGTCGTGCACGAAGACGCAGTCGAACTGCCGCCCGAGGCGGACGCTGCGCATGTCGCCCTCGACGTGCTCGCACTCGGGATTGAGCGCCTCGCTCACCCGGAGCATGTCGGGCGAGCGGTCGACGAGCGTCAGGTCGAAGCGCGCCTTGAGGTGCGAGGCGTTGTTGCCGCCGCCGCTGCCCAGCTCGAGCAGCGTCTCCGCGGGCCGCCGGCAGTGCTCCAGCAGGGCCTGCTGGTAGAAGGCCGCTTCCTCGACGTACTCGGCCGGCGCCGACAGCAGCGGCCACCAGTCCGCCAGTTCCCCGTAGAGCTTCGAGGGCGGTTTCCCGCCCCCGCCGCCCGGCGCGTCGCTCATCGCAGCGCGGTTCCCGGTGTGCCGCACATGGGTTCGGGGCGCCTCAGTCGCGGCGCCGGTCTTCCCGCGCTTCCCAGAGCGCGGCGCCAGCCACGTCGACCCCCGACCCCGGCGCCACGACGCTGCTCAGCTCCAGGTGCTCGTCGTTCTCCGGCGTGAACACCGGCCATGCCGGCAGGTCCGCACGGTTCGGGTCGCCGGTGGCGGCGAACTGCACCCAGTAGCCGCGCATCGTCTCCGACAGCCGCATGTCGGTGTCGGTGTAGGCGCCGAGCGTCGTGAGGCCGGCCGGGGCCTCGCTTCCGCGCTCCGGCCGCGTGAGGCTGCCGAAGACGTAGACCAGCTCCGCCGCGTGGTGGGAGCCGAGCGACTCGCCCCAGGGCGTCGGCGGCACGTGCGTGAAGTGGTAGAGCCACGCCGGCGACGAGACCCCCGCGTGGGCCTCGGCGTGAGCGCGCACCGGCCCGGCGAAGTAGAGGTCGTGGATCAGCTTGTCGATGGCCGCCTTCGCCGCCTCGGGCGACGACGTGTCGTAGTGCGCCAGCAGCTCGGGGGCGAGGTCCGGATAGACGTCGCGCACGTGCGCGGCGAACGCTTCCGCGTCGGCGATGTCCATGCCCAGCGTCATCAGCGACCCCTCGTTGCCGTTGAGGCCGGTGATGAGCGGCACGTCGTGCTGCCGCCCGGTCCGGTACATGGCGAGCGGGTCGTCCGGAATGATCCAGCCGTCGACGTTGGGGGCCCAGACGTTCCCACGGCCGGTGAACGGGCTTCCCGTGTCGGCGTTCGAGGCTTCCAGAACCTCGGCGGCGCTCGCGGCCCGCATCGCGGCGAGCGCATCGCCGCCGGTCACGCCGAGCGCCTCCGCCACGCGAAGACCCTGTGTCTCGGCCGCCTCCCACCCGCGGGCCGGCTCGTCGAGCGGCCGGTCCCATCCGTTGATCCAGTTGCTCTGGGCGATGGCCCCGTGGAACAGGCCGGCCGCCTGGGGCACCACCATCACCGACATCACGGCGCCGCCCCCGGCCGATTCGCCGAAGATGGTGACGCGGTCGGGGTCGCCCCCGAAAGCTGCGATGTTGTCGCGCACCCACTCGAGCCCTGCCACCATGTCCATCACGCCGTAGTTGCCGGACGCCCCCTGCGGCGACTCGGCCGACAGCGCCGGGTGAGCGAGGAAGCCGAACACGTTGAGGCGGTAGTTGATCGTGACGACCACCGCGCCGTCCGCGGCGAGGGCGGTGCCGTCGTAGATGTCGGTCGAGCCGGAGCCGCCGGTGTAGCCGCCGCCGTGAATCCAGTAGAGCACCGGACGCGGCTCGGTCGTCTCCCGCGGCGCCCAGACGTTCAGGAACAGGCAGTCCTCGTTCTGAGCCTCGTCCCCGAGCATTCCGGCGTTCTGCACGCAGGTGGCGCCGGGCTGGGATGCGTCGCGCACGCCGTTCCAGGGGACGACGGGGGCCGGCGGTGCCCAGCGCAGGTCGCCGACCGGCGGGGCTGCGAACGGAATGCCCCGGAAGGCGACGATGCTCGAATTGCGCTCCGACGCGGCGCCCTGGACCTCGCCGCCGGTGACCGCCACCGTCGTGTCGGGCGAGAGGACGACCTGGGCGCTTGCGGACCCGGCCGCGAGAACGGCGAGCGCGCCGGCGACGGCGGCGCCGCGGATCATCGAGCCGGTTCGGATTCTGGACATCTGCTGGTCCTCCATGCTTGGGGCTTCGCCCGCGTGTCGGAACTCTAGCAGCTTGCGCGCCCTCGCGGGCGCGTTGGGAGTCTGCGCGTGCGCCGCGAGCTACGTGGCGCGTCGTTCGGCGCAGACTCCTGGCGCTTGCGGGCGCGCTGGGCGTCTGCGCGTGCGCCGCGAGCTACGTGGCGAGTCGTTCGGCGCAGACTCCTGGCGCTTGCGGGCGCATTGGGAGTCAGCGCGTGCGCGGCGGAGCTACGTGGCGCGTCGTTCGGCGCAGACTCCTGGCCCGCTGTCGCGGGTGCGTGCTGCGCTTGCCAGGGGCTGGGTTCTGCGCTGAGGATGGAGGATCCTGGAAGCGAGGCCGCTCCGGGACGAGAGGAGGCCAAGGTGAGGATGAGCGAGGTGAGCAGGATGACGCGGCGCCCGTCGCCGCTCGGCTGGATGCCGCTCGGCTGGTTGGTCGGCCTCGTCGTGCTCCTGGCGCCCGCCGCGGCGGCGCCGCAGTCCGCGGGCGCAGCCTCCGCGCCCGCGCCACGCATGCCGTGGGGGGCGCCCGATCTGCAGGGTGTGTGGGACTTTCGCACCATCACGCCGCTGGAGCGCCCGGCCGAGCTGGCCGGCAAGGCGCGTCTCACGAGCGAGGAGGCCGCGAGCTACGAGGCGGCCGAGAACCGGCGGCAGAACCGCGACCTGGTCGACCCCGAGCGAGGCGGCGCCCTCTACCCGCCGGAGTCGCAGGGGGGCGTCGTGCCGTACAACGAGTTCTGGTACGACCGCGGAGACCGCGTCGTCGCGGACCGCCGCACCTCGCTCATCGTCGATCCGCCGGATGGACGATTGCCGGCGCTCCGCCCGGAGGCCCGGGAGCAGATCGGGGCCGCGGGCGAGGACCTGCCGGGCGAGCGGCCGGTGCTCTACCGCGCCGGCGGCATCGGCGCCGACGGGCCGGAGGACCGCGGCCTCGGCGAGCGCTGCATCCTGGGGTTCAACAGCGGCCCGCCGCTGATTCCCGCCGCCTACAACAACAACGTCCAGATATTCCAGACGCCCGACACGGTCGTCATCCTCAACGAGATGGTCCACGACGCGCGCGTCGTGGCGCTCGACGGCCGCCCGCGCCTTCCCTCGGCCGTCCGGCTGTGGATGGGCGACGGGCGCGGGCGCTGGGAGGGCGACACCCTGGTGGTCGAGACGCGCAACTTCAGCCGCCGAACGCCGAGCTTCAACCCCACGATCACGAGCGCGGTGGGGAGTGGTGAGACGCTGCGCCTCACGGAGCGTTTCACGCGCGTCGACGCCGACACGCTCCGCTACGAGTACACGGTCGACGATCCCGACACGTTCGCACGCCCCTTCTCGGCCGTCATTCCGATGCGGCGCTCCGACCTGCCGCTCTTCGAGTACGCCTGCCACGAGGGGAACCGCGGCCTCCACAACATCCTGGCCGGGGCGCGCGCGGCGGAAGCGAGGGCCGCGGCGGGGAGGTGAATGATTGAACCCGCGCGCCTTGACAAAGCCCGCCGCGTCGGACACGCTGCCTACAGGCACGTAGCGGCTTGCCACCCCGGCTCCCCCGCCACGGCCGCGCCAGCATGACCGGCCGCCGGCCGGGCGCCGGATTCGAGAAGGAGACAGCGCGATGACGACCGAGCGATTGACTGTGGCGGCACTCGTGGCCGTCCTGTTCCTGCCCGCCGCCGCGGCGGCGCAGGAGATGACGCCGGCCCGGGAGGCTCTCCGGCAGGCGGGCCACGACCTTCCGACGGCGGCGGAGCGAGAGGAGCAGAGGCGCCGCGACGCGAGCAACCAGCGGCTCTGGAGCGTCGCCCTCATCGCGGCGGGCGGTGCGGCCGGCTGGGCGGTCGGGACCAGCCACAACAAGTGGGCGATTGACGAGGGCTGGTGGGGGGTCGGCATCGCCGGCACCGCGCTCGGATTCGGGATCTTCGGGCTCCTCGACCCGATGGAGTGGGGCGACGTGGAGGCACAGCCGCAGGGACTGGCGTCACGACGGCCGTACGGGTCCGGGTCGGGCGCCGCCCGGGGCGCCGCGCTCTCGCTCTCCTGGTAGGCCGAACCCACCCCCTCGACGCGACCCCGGCCGCCGGCCCGCCGCGGGCCGGTCGCCGGCGGGCGCCTCCCGCCTTCCGCGCGCCCCGGTCCGCTCCGCCCCGCGCGGAGCCCCGGACTGATATGGTCCCCGGGAGCGTCATGGCGTCGACCCCAATCTCCGATCCTCGTCCGCCGGCAGCCCCGCCGGCGGGACCCTGGTACCGCGGCGTCAGCGGCGCGCAGTGGAAGGCGTTCTTCGCCACCTTCCTCGGATGGATGCTGGACGCGTTCGACTTCACCATCCTGACCTTCATCCTCCTCGACATCCAGCAGAGCTTCACGGTGGACCGGGCGCTGGCCGGCGCGCTGGGCACGGTCACGCTCATGTTCCGCCTCGTCGGCGGGCTCGGCGCGGGCATGATGGCGGACCGCCGGGGGCGGAAGCTGCCGCTGATGCTCTCCATCCTCTGGTTCTCGCTCTTCGCGTTCCTGAGCGGCTTCTCGACGTCCTACGCGCTGCTGTTCGCCTCCCGCGCGCTGTTCGGCATCGGGATGGGCGGGGTGTGGGCGGCCGGCATGCCGCTGGCGCTCGAGCACTGGCCGACGCGGCTGCGCGGGCTGGCGTCGGGGCTGCTCCAGGGCGGCTGGTTCTGGGGCTACCTGCTGGCCGCGCTCACCTTCCACTACATCTATCCGCGGTTCGCAAGCTTCGCGGACCCGCTGAGCGACGCGTCGGGCGCCACTCTCGGCTGGCGCGTGATGTTCTGGGTCGGCGTGCTCCCGGCGCTCCTCGTGCCCTGGATTCGTTCCGCGGTCGGCGAGAGCCCGGTCTGGCTGGAGCGGCAGCGTCAGCTCGCCGCCGCCGGCGGGCCGGCCGCGGAGCGGGTCTCGATCGTCCTGCTGCTGCGGCGCGACCTGCTGTGGGCGACCGTGCAGTCGTCGATCCTGATGGGCGCGTTCATGTTCTCGTACTACTCGCTCAGCTTCTGGTACCCGACGTTTCTGCGGGAGTCGGGGCGCGAGCCCATCGGCTACCTGGTGGCGTTCAATCTCGCCGCCGTGGTCGGCATGGCGCTCTGGGGACGGGCGTCCGAAACCCGGCTCGGTCGCCGGGGTGCAGTGGCGGCCGCCGCGCTGTTCGGGGTGCTGGCCATCCCGGCCTACCTCGGCGCGTCGGGGACGGCGGCGCTGGTGTTCGGGGCGATGATCATGGGTGCCTCGGGCGGCGGCATCTGGGGCATGGCGCCGTCCTACCTGACGGAGCGCTTCCCGACCGCGGCGCGCGGCGTCGGTCCGGGGCTCTCCTATCACGTCGGGGCGGCGCTCGGCTCGATGACGCCGCTGGTCCTCGGTCAGCTCCAGGACGGCGGCATGACCACGGCGGCAGCGATGTCGGCCTGCATCGCGGCGTCGGGCCTGCTCGTCGCGGCCGTCGTCTGGATGGGGCCGGAGACGCGCGGGCGCCACTTCACGGCGGCCGACGCGTGAGGAAGGGAGAGCGACAGATGGCGCAGCAGCGCGGGCGAACGTACGAGAACCTCCGGATGGTCGCGGCGATGCTCGCGTCGTCCTTCCTCGGTGGCGCGGCGGCGGCGAGCCTGCTCGTCGGGGGAGCGGTCGGGGCGCAGGAGCCTCCGGGGGCGGCCGCGGCCCAGGGGGCGGCACAGGCGCCGAGCCTGCCGCAGGTTCTGAACGTCACCCAGGTCAACCTGGTCGACGGCTCCGGCCGCCTGCGCGGCGTGCTGGCCGCGGGCGACGAGCGAGGTTTCGCGTCGCTCTCCTGGTACGACCCCGCTGGACAGGTGCGGAGCCTGTCGGGAGTCCGGCAGGACGGGACTCCAGTCCTGGAGCTCTACGATGGCGCCGGACAGCCCCGCCTGTCGGCTTCGGTGGACGGCGAGACGGCGATGATCGTGGCCGGGGCGCGCGGGGAGGGCCAGGGCTACTTCGGGGTCATCGGCGGCGCGCCGCAGGTCACATTGAGAGATGGCGCGCGGAACAGGCTGCAACTCCTCCTGAGCGCGAGCGGGCGGCCACGAGCGTTCTTGGCGGATGGCAGCGGAAGGCCAGGTCTCGATCTCTCGGTCGGCGGTGACGACATGCCGCGGGTGGGGCTCGCCGCGGCCGGGCAGTTGCGCGCGCTCCTGACGGTGGCGCAGAACGCGGTCGTGCTGAATCTCCGCGACACCGAGCGGTCGCGTCTCGTCCTCGGCGTGGCGGATAACGGTCGTCCGAGCGTCAACTTCCTGGACGACGACGGCGAGGTGGTGGTCGAGATCCCGAGCCGCCGGTGACCGTCGCGGCGCGGTCGGTGCGTGGCGGCGCGCGAAGGGCGGGCGGGAGCGAAGGAGTCGAGACGATGGGAGCGATGGTCGAGTTCGCGGCGAACGGCAGGACGACGAGCGGGTACCTGGCGGCGCCGGCGTCGGGGTCGGGGCCCGGCGTCGTCGTGATCCAGGAATGGTGGGGTCTCGTTCCGCACGTCAAGGAGGTCGCCGATCGCTTCGCGGGGGAGGGCTTCGTCGCCCTGGCGCCGGACCTCTACCACGGCCGGAGCACGACCAGCCCGGACGAGGCGGGCAAGCTGATGATGGCCCTCGAGATCGACCGTGCCGAGCGCGACCTGCGCGGGGCCATCGATTTCCTGCTCGCTCGCGATGACGTCGCCGGGACGCGCGTCGGGACCGTCGGCTTCTGCATGGGCGGTCAGCTCTCGCTCTTCGCGGCGTGCGCCAACGCCAGCGTGGGTGCGTGCGTCGACTTCTACGGCATCCACCCGAACGTGGCGCCGGATCTCGCCGGCCTCGAGGCGCCGGTGCTCGGGTTCTTCGCGGAGCGGGACGGATTCGTCCCGCCGGAGGCGGCGCGGAAGCTGGAATCCGACCTGCGGGCCGCGGGCAAGGAGGTCGACATCACGATCTTCGACGGCGCCGACCACGCCTTCTTCAACGACTCCCGCCCCGACGTGTATCACGCGGGCTACGCGGCCGAGTGCTGGACGCGGATGGTGGCCTTCTACCGGCGGCACCTGGCCTGAGGTCCGCCAGGAATCCGCGGCGTGCCGGGCAACAGCTTCGGACAGGCGTTCCGGGTGACGACCGCCGGGGAGTCGCACGGCCCGGGCAACGTGGTCATCGTCGACGGCTGTCCGCCCGGCCTGCCCCTGAGCGAGGACGATCTGCGGGCCGACCTCGCGCGCCGGCGGCCGGGCCAGAGCGCCATCGTCACGCAGCGCGACGAGCCCGACGAGCCGGAGATCCTCTCCGGCGTCTTCGAGGGCCGGACCACCGGCACGAGCATCGCCGTCCTCATCCGCAACCGGGACCAGCGAAGCCGCGACTACAGCGCCATTCGCGACGTCTACCGCCCCGGGCACGCCGACTTCAGCTACGACGCCCGCTACGGCTTCCGGGACTACCGGGGCGGGGGGCGCTCGAGCGCGCGGGAGACGACGGTCCGCGTCGCCGCCGCGGCCATCGCCAAGAAGCTGATCGCCGAGGCGTTCGGGGGGCGCATCGTGGGCTACGTCCGGCAGGTGGGCGACATCGTGGCGGCGATCGACGATCCGGCCGCGGTGACGGCCGGGGAGGTGGAGAGGCTCCCGTCCGGCGAGGCGAACGTGGTCCGGTGCCCGGATCCGGTCCAGGCGGCGCGGATGGTCGAGCTGATCGAACGCATGCGTGCGGAGCGGAACTCGATCGGCGGGGTGGCCGAGATCGTCGCCGCCGGCGTTCCGGCGGGGCTCGGCGAGCCGGTGTTCGACAAGCTGAAGGCGGACCTCGCGAAGGCGCTGTTCAGCCTGCCCGCGGTGCTCGGCGTGGAGTACGGCATCGGGTTCGGCTGCGCCACGCTCACCGGGCTGGCCAACAACGACCTCTTCTGCCGGGTCGAGGATGCGACCGGCCCGCGCATCGCGACACGCGCGAACCGCCACGGCGGGATGCTGGGCGGCATCTCGACCGGCATGCCGATCGTGCTGCGGGCGGCCGTCAAGCCGACGAGCAGCCTGCCGCAACCGCAGGAGACGGTCACCTCCGGCGGCCAGCCGACGACGGTCAGCACCACGGGACGCCACGATCCGTGCCTGCTCCCGCGCTTCGTCCCGATGGCGGAGGCGATGGTCGCCCTCGTCCTGGCCGATCACTGGCTCCGCTGGCGGGCGCTCGGCCGGAGGCCGCACCCGGACGCGTAGCCGCATCCCGGGCCGGCCGCCGCACGGCCTGCGGCCCGCGGGACTCCCGGCCCGTCCCGGCCCGCCGGGGCGGCTCCAAGCTATAATCGCGGCGCGGCAAGGAGGCTGAGGTTTCCATGAAGGCATCGCTGATGGTGGTGGGGGCGGTTCTCCTGCTGGTCGTGGGATACGCGATCGGCAGCGTGGCCGGCGGGATGGGTGTCGGCCGGGCGGAGGCCGATCCGGCCTCGCTGACGGATCTGGAACGCGAGTTCACGGAGCGGATGCAGAACGTCGCCCTCGAGGGCTTCTTCACCATCGAGGGCCGGGAGCGCCGGGACGGCAACCCGGAGCTCTACGAGATCGAGAGCGTCACCAAGCTCGAGGGGGACGAGGGCCTCTGGCGCTTCGACGCGCGCATCGCATACGGCAGCGTCGATGCCACGCTGCCGGTGGTCGTGCCCGTCGTGTGGGCCGGCGACACGCCGATGGTCTCCATCACCGACTTCGAGATTCCGGGCTTGGGGGACGAGTTCGGGGCCCGCGTCGTCTTCTACGACGAGCGCTACGCCGGCACCTGGGACCACGGGCCGTACGGCGGGTTGATGTACGGCACCATCCGCTCGATGGACTGAGCCCGGCGTTCCGTCGAGCCTCGTCCGCATCCCGGAGGCGCCGACGCTTCGTCGAGTTCCGTCCGCATCCCGGAGACTTCGGCGGGCGCGTGGCCCGCGTCGACCTGCCGCGACGGTGGTTCCCGCGAGCACGGGAGACCGGTGCTCAGGCCCGCTTCCGATCGAGGAACTCCTGCATCCGCTGGTGCGGCTCGTCGGTGGCGAACGCCATGGTGAACGAGCGCATCCCGGCCTGGATGGCGTGGTCGAGGGGGATGTCGTCCCAGCGCCGGACGAGGGCCTTCTGCAGCCGAATCGCCCGCGGTCCCGCCGTGGCGATGGCGCGCGCCCAGCCGTCCACCGTCCCGTCGAGGTCGCCGGGCGGCACCACCTTGTCGACGAGGCCGCAGCCGGCCGCCTCGCCCGCGTCGATCGACTCGCCCGTGTAGACGAGCTGGCGGGTCTTGCCGGGCCCGATCAGGCGGGTCATCACGGCGGCCTCGATCACGGACGGGATGCCGAGCCGCACCTCGGGCATCCCGAAGGTCGACCTCGAGCTGGCCACGCGCAGATCGCACGACACTGCGACCTCCATCCCTCCGCCGAGACAGTAGCCGTCTATGCGGGCGATGACCGGCACCGGCATCTTCCGGATCGCCGCGCACGCCAAGTGCAGGCGCGTGATGTAGGGATAGGCGGACGTGGTGTCGAGCGCGGCCAGCTCGCGGACGTCGGCCCCGCCCACGAACGCCCGGTCGCCGGCCCCGGTCAGGATGGCCGCGCGCAGGTCCGGATCGCCGTAGAGCCCCCGCACGGCGTCGGTCAGTTGTCGAATGAGGGGGGTGGAGAGGACGTTCAGGCGCGCCCGGTTGTCGATGGTGATGCGGGCCACGCGGCCCGCTCCGTCGAGGTCGAGGATCTCGCAGTCCACGCGCGCCTCGGCGCTGTGGCCGCCATCCGAATCGGTCATCGGGAGCCTCCCGGGTTCGTGCAGATGCTCCCAGTGTAGACCGGCGACGGCCGGGCGTCAGAAGGAAGCGCTCGCAGCGCCGGCCGGATCGCGGCATCCGGAGACGATGCCGCGGGCCTTCGACGGCCGGGCGTCAGAAGGAGCGCTCGTAGCGCCAGCCGGATCGCAGCATCCAGAGACGGTGCCGCGGGCCGTCCCGATCCAGTCGTCCGTCGGGGTAGGCCGCGTCCTGGTGATAGACGGCGACCTCGCCGTCGTCGACCTCGAGGAGCTGACCGAGCAGACGCTCCTCGGGCCACCCGGAGACCGCGGCCATGGCACCGTCCACGTCGGCGAAGCCGGCGAGGCGGCTGGTCAGCGCGAACGTCGGCGCCGCGAGCTTGATTTCCCGCGCCCGCTGGCGCCCCAGGGCGTCGGCCGGCCGCAGCCAGCGATGCTCGAGGATCTCCGTGCCGTCCGTCTCCACTTTCCCCGCCGTCGCCGGGGCGACGAAGAACCAGGTGGCGAAGCGAATGGGGCTCGTCTCCGGGGTGGTCCAGTGGACGGCGAAGGCGAGGCTCGCGGCGGGCACCCGGAGCCCCGCCTCCTCGTGCGCCTCCCGCACCGCGGCCCGCC
>JAPOWL010000437.1 GCA_026707615.1 Acidobacteriota bacterium
CAGCCGAGGGCGTCGCCTCCTCCGCAGCGGCCGGCTCCGCTTCGCGAGCCTCCTCCGCCGGCTCGGCCTCCGCGGTGGACGCAGCCGAGGGCGTCGCCTCCTCCGCAGCGGCCGGCTCCGCTTCGCGAGCCTCCTCTACCGGCTCGACCTCCGCGGCGGACTCAGCCGACGCCGTCTCCTCCACCGCAGCGACCGGCTCCGCTTCGCGAGCCTCCGTCGGTTCGGCTTCCGCGTCGGGCTTCACCGAAGCGGCCTTCCCGCCCGCGTCCGGCGCATCCCCACGGGCCTCCGCGGGCGGGGCGGACGCGGCCGCCGCCGGTGGAGTCGGCAGGAGCGCCTCCAGCTCGGCGCAGAGCGCTTCGCGCTCGGCGACGCGCGCCCCCGCCGCCGCGCGCTCCCCCTCGCGGGAGCGGTCGATGACCGCTTCGCACGCATCCCGGAACCGTTGCCACAGCGCTTCCGACTTCGACCGGCGTACGGCCCCGATCGTGCGCCATTCCCGCTGCGTCCGCTTGATCTCCTCGACCGCCGCCCCCAGGTCGGCCGCATCCGCAAGGGCCTCGACGCGCGCGCAGAGGGCCTCCTTCTGCTCCAGGTTCTTGCCCCAGACCTTCTTGCGCTCGGCCAGGTCGGCCTTGCGGCGCGTGAAGAACAGGCTGCACGCTCCGTGGAAGCGCTTCCAGAGCGCACGCTGCTCCCGGCGCGGCACCGGCCCGAGCGCCTTCCACTCGGCCTGCAGGGTGGTCAGGCGCTGCGCCGTCTTGATCCAGTCGGTCGACTCGCTGAGTCGCTCGGCCTCCTCCGCCAGTGCCTCGAGAGCGTCCAGGCTGCGCGCGCGGGCCGTGCGCTGCGCCTCGAAGTACGCCTCGCAGCGCGGATAGACGACATCGTGCGCGGCCTTGAAACGACGCCAGAGATCGTCTCCGCGGTCCTTCGGGACTTCCGCCGCCTGACGCCACCGGTCGATCAGGTCGCGGAAGCTGCGCGCGAGGGCCGCCTCGTCCACCTCGGCCGGACTCTCGCCGCCGTCCGCCGAGGGCGCGACCGTCGCGCCCAGCGCCTCCATCTCCCGGCAGAGCTCCTCCTGGACGCCCAGGTTGGCCCATCGCTGCCAATCGGCGAAATCCCGGAGCTCCCGTACCCGGCCGAGCAAGGTCGTCTGCGCGTTGCGCAGGCGCCTTCCGAGCGCCGCGCGCTCCGCCCCCGCGAGCAGCGGGCCCGCTTCTTCGAGCGCCTGCCGCGTGCGGCGGAGGTGGCGTTCCGCATCCGCCAACTGGAGCTTGTCGCTCGAGGCCTCCGCTTCGACCGTCGCCGCCAGCCGCTCCAGGCGCGCGAGGCGATCCCGCAGCCGGCGCTCGTCGTCAGCGTGCGCCCGGGTCTCCACGGCGCGCTTCTTCTCCTCGGCCGCCGAGCGCCGGCCCGTGGCGGCGGCGACGGCCGCCCCGACCTCCGCGTCGTCTGCCGCGCCGCTGTCTCCCAGCCTCGCGACCTCCGCCCGCCAGCGCTCGTCCACCGACGGCCAGCGGGCGCGGATGGCAGTCGCGTCAGCGGCGGATGCCAGCGCCTCGAGATCCGCCGTCAACGCCTCCAGGCGCTGGAGATGCTCGAGCCGGGCCGCCCACTCGCGGTACCGGCGCTCGCACCCGGTCGCCGCCGCCTCGAACCGCTGCGCCAGGGCCGCCACCTCGGCCGTCCGCTCGGCGGCGTCCTCCTCCCCTGCGGTCAGCGGCACCAGCGCGCTCCACTCCTCCCGCGCCGCCCGCAACGCGTCGAGAGCGAGCGGGCCGCGGCTCCGCTCCACGCGCTCGCACAACTCCCGGTACGGGGCGACCGCTGCGGCGCGGCGCGCGGCGGCCTCCCGTGCGTCGCTCGTCTCGCGGTCGAGCTCGAGCAGGCGGTCCTCCGCGGCGCGGCGGGCGGCGGCGAAGCGGGCGGCCACCTCCGCGTCGCCAGGGGTGTCGAGCGATGCCCAGCGCTGGACGAGCGTCTCGATCTCCCGCCGCCCGGCATCGAGATCCGTTGCCCCGGCCAGGGCCTCGGCCGCCTCGCAGAGCGCGATGGCGCTGGCCGGATCGAACGTCGGCGCCTCTTCCGGTGCGGCGCCCTCCCGTTCCGCCAGCTCCGACCGGGCCCGTCGAGCCACCACCTTGTGATTCGCCCGCCGGGCGATGTCGGCGAGCGCTTCGGAGGGCAGCCCGCCCTCCGCCGCGGCGAGTCGATCGAAGGCGGCGAGGGCAATCGTCTTGCTTTCCGCCTTGACCACGACGCTCAGCAACTCGTCCCGGCCGTCGAGCCGCCCCAGGGCCTGCCGGGCCACCTCGGGGTGCTTCGCCCGCCGGGCCACGCCTCCGAGCAGCTTCGCGTCCGTCAGGCGGGCCACGGCGCGCTCGCTGACCGGCTCGCTCACCGCCAGACGGGCGACGGCCGCGACGTCACGGTCCTCCGGCAGGACGGCCAGCACGGCGTCGGCCCCGGATGCATCGGCCGCACCGATGAGCAGGTCGCGCGCCGTGGTGACCGCCGCCGCCCGCACGCCCGGGTCGGCCTCCTCGCCGCTTCCGAGCAGCTCGGCGATCAGCGTCGCGTCCGTCAGGCGTTCGATCGCGGCGCGTCGTACCCCGGGGGCATCGTCGTGGCGGGCGATCTCGAGCAGCAGGTCCTGCTCGGCGTTCGACAGCGCGCGCACGGCGCTCGCGCGCACGGAGGGATCGTCACTCCGCCACTCGGGCTGGGAACGGAACCTGTCGAGGAGCTTCATGCGTTGCCGCCCCGACCTGTCTGGACAGGGCGTTTCGTATTATGCATACTCGGGACCGGATTGTGAGACTCGTTCGACTCGGCGGAAGGCGCTAGTTCTGCGCGGTCGCCGGCCCGCCGACACGTTCCCCGGGCCGGCCAGGGATTCCAGATCTTGGATCCTCGATTCTGCATATTGGATGCCAGACCCGTCGTCGCGGCCGGCACGGGCCGCAGGGGGCCACTAGCATGGCGTTGCGCAAACTCGTACTCATGGGGGTCGTCGCCGCGATGACGCTGGGATCAACCGGGCCGGCGGACGCACAGGACAATCCGGTCGTCGTGCTCGAGACCAGCCTCGGCAGCATGACGATCGAGCTCTTCCGCGACCGGGCCCCCATCACCGTCGACAACTTCCTGGGGTACGTGGAGGACGGCTTCTTCGAGGGCACGATCTTTCACCGCGTGATCCCGAACTTCATGATCCAGGGCGGGGGTCTGACCCCCACCCTGGTCGAGAAGGCGACCCGGCCGGCGATCCGGAACGAGGCGGCCAACGGCGTGACCAACGACCGCGGCACGCTCGCGATGGCCCGCACGCCGGTCGTCGACAGCGCGACCGCTCAGTTCTTCATCAATCTCGTCGACAACCCCTTCCTCAATCACAGCGGCACCGATCCGCAGAGTTACGGGTACGCCGTCTTCGGGCGCCTCACCGAGGGGCTCGACGTGCTCGACGGCATCGGCGCCGTGCGCACCCAGCGGCAGGGACCGCACCAGGACGTGCCGGTGGAACCGGTCGTCATCACCTCCGTGACTCTGCAGGAAGGGACGCCATGAGAACGACGCGATGCGCGCTGGCCGCCGGTGCCGGGGCCGCGCTCCTCCTTCTCGCCGCCGCTACTCCGCCGGCCGCCGCGCAGCAGCCGCCGCCGAATCCGGAGGTCGTCATCGAGACCTCGAAGGGCGACATCACCGTCGAGCTGTTCCGCCCCGAGGCCCGGGTAACGGTCGTCAACTTCCTCACCTACGTCCTCGCGGGCTACTACGACGGCACGATCATCCACCGCGTCCTCCGCAACCAGATCATCCAGGGGGGCGGACTGAACCAGGACCACACACCGCGCCTGGAAGGCCTGCGGGGAGGCATCCTCAACGAGGCCACGAATCGCCTGCGCAACGAGCGCGGGACGATCGCCATGGCCCGGCTCGACACCCCCAACTCCGCCCGCGCGCAGTTCTTCATCAACGTGCGCAACAACCCGTCGTTCAACCACCGCGACCGGTCGCGCAACGGCTTCGGCTATGCGGTCTTCGGCCGGGTCGTCGACGGGATGGATGTCGTCGACGAGATCGCGGGCGTCCGCGTCCAGCGCGTCAACGGCATGCGGAACGTGCCGCGCGAGAACATCGTCATCCATACGATTCGCCGCCTCGAGCCGTAGCGGGCGCCAGGGAGCCGTGGCCCTTTCCCCGGGGCGCTCTGCGCGCGCTCGGATCGCCCGCTCCGCTCCACCCCGACGGACCTGCCGACCGCCGATTCGCCGGCGGGGGCGCCACTAGCCGGCATGCCGACCGCACCCCGAACGCCGGCCGGGACCGGCATCGAGGAACGGGTGCTCGCGGTCGTCGCCGAGCTGGTCGGCGAGTTGCGCGGCGAGCGCGCGCCCGCCGTCGGCCCCGGCGACTCGCTGGAAGCCGACCTGGGCATCAACAGCCTGGAACGGGTGGAGCTGCTCGTGCGGCTCGAGCGCGCGTTCGGCGTGCCCCTGGGCGAAGGCGTCCTGGCGGAGGCCGAGACGCCGTCCGACCTGGCCGCCGGTGTTGCCGCGGCCGAAGCGCCGGCGGCCGCCCCGCCCCCGCCCGGACCCGAGCGGTACGCCCCGCGCCGCGCCGGCGCCGGCTCTCCGGCCGGCGCCCGAAGCATCGTCGACGCGCTCGCCTGGCACGTCGAGCGCGCCGGGGACCGGACGCACATCCATCTGCGCCAGGAAGACGGCAGCGAAACGCCCCTCAGCTACGCCTGGCTGTGGGACGAGGCGTCGAAGGTGGCGTCCGGCATCGCCGCGCGGGGGCTGCGCCGCGGCGACGCCGTCGCCATCATGCTGCGAACCGAGCCGCGCTTCTTCCCGACCTTCGTCGGGACGCTGATGGCGGGGTGCGTGCCCGTGCCGCTGTACCCCCCGTTCCGCGCCGACCGGATCGTCGAGTACGCCCGGCGCCAGACCGCCATCCTCCAGAACGCCGGCGCCCGCCTGCTCGTCACGTTCCGCGAGGTGGAGCGGCTGGCGGGCCTGCTGACCCGGCAGGTGGCATCCCTGGAATCGGTGGCCGGAGCCGACGGGCTGCCCGGCGAGCCGGGACAGCCACGAGCGGCGGCCGGCGACGACCCGGCCCTCATCCAGTACACGTCGGGAAGCACGGGTCATCCGAAGGGCGTCCTCCTGTCGCACGGGAACCTGCTCGCCAACATCCGCGCCATCGAGCGGCGTCTCGAGGTCGACTCCACCGATGTCGCCGTGAGCTGGCTCCCGCTCTACCACGACATGGGGCTGATCGGCGCCTGGCTCGGGGCGCTGTACTTCGGCGTCCCCCTGGCCCTCATGTCGCCCCTTGCGTTCCTGGCCCGTCCGGTCCGCTGGCTCCGGGCCCTCGACGCCCATCGCGGGACGCTCTCCCCGGCCCCGAACTTCGCCTTCGATCTCTGCACGACGAGGATCCCCGACCGCGACCTCGAAGGTCTGGACCTCAGCTCGGTGCGGGTGCTGCTGAACGGCTCCGAGGCCGTGTTGCCCGACACGATCCGCCGCTTCGTCGAGCGCTTCGAGCCGTACGGACTCGACCCGACGGCCGTGCTTCCCGTGTACGGCCTCGCCGAGTGCACGGTCGGGTTGTCCACGCCGCCGCTCGGCCGGCCGCAGCGCATCGACTGGGTGCACCGGGCGACGTTCCAGTCTTCGGGGCACGCCGCACCGTCCCCCGCCGGCGATCCGCAGGCACTCGGCTTCGTCTCGTGCGGCCGGGCGCTCCCCGGTCACGAGCTCGGGGTGGTCGACGCCGACGGCACTTCCGCACCGGAACGCCGCGAAGGCCGGGTCCGATTCCGCGGTCCCTCGGCCACCCGCGGCTACTACCGAGACCCCGGCGCGACGCGCGCCATCGCCGGCGAAGACGGCTGGCTCCAGACCGGCGACCTCGGCTACATCGCCGACGGCGAGCTCTTCCTCACGGGCCGATCGAAGGATCTGATCATCAAGGGCGGCAGCAATCTGTACCCCCATGAAGCCGAGGCCGCGGCCGGCGCCGTCCCCGGCGTCCGCGCCGGGTGCGTCGCGGCGTTCGGCGCCGCGGATCCCGAGCGCGGCACGGAACGCTTCGTGATCGTCGCCGAGACGCGGGAGACGGGACGGGACGAGCTGGCCGAACTGCGGCGCGCCGTGACCCGCAGGGTAACGGACGCGGTCGGCATCGCTCCCGACCGCGTCGTCCTCGCGCCGCCGGGCTCCGTCTCGAAGACGTCGAGCGGCAAGATCCAGCGGGCGGCGACCCGCGACGCATGGCTGCAGGGCCGCATCGGCCGGCGGCGGGCCGGCCTGGCGGCCCAGTGGCTGCGCCTCGGCGCGGATGCGGCCAGGACCCTGCTCCGAGAATGGTGCGCGCGCGCCGGCCGCCTCGCGTTCACCGTCTGGGTCGTCACGCTCGTCGCGGCCACGGCGCCGGTCGCCTGGGCGCTCGTGCGGCTCGGGCCCGGCGGCCGGCGGGTCGATCGGATCGTCGGCCGCTGGACCCGGCTCCTCATGACGCTCGCCGGTTGCCGGGTCGAGGTGGCGGGTCGCGAGTCGACGGCGGCGGAGGGGCCCGCGGTCTTCGTCGCCAACCACGCCAGCTACCTCGACTCGCCACTGATGATGAGCGTGCTGCCGGGCGGGGCGCGCTTCGCGGTCAAGGCGCGGTTGACCGGCTACCCGATCCTGGGAATGGTCATCCGGCACGGTGGGCACATCCCGCTTCACAAGGACGACCAGTCGCAGCGGATCGAGGGCGCCGGCGACCTGGGGGAGCCGCTGCTGCGCGGGGAACGCGTGTTCGTGTTCCCGGAGGGGACCTTCGACGAGGTGCCACGCCTGCTGCCGTTCCGCCTGGGCGCCTTCCGGGCCGCCGTCGACGCCGATTGCCCGGTGGTGCCCGTGGCCATCCGTGGCGCCCGCCGCATCTTCCCGGCCGAGACGTGGCTGCTGCGCCCCGGACGAGTCGCGGTCACCTTCGGTCCGCCGCTCCGTCCCTCCGGAACGGGCTGGTCGGAGATCGTCCGCCTCCGTGACGAAGCGCGCGCCTTCATCGCGGAGCACTGCGGCGAGTCGTAGAGCGCCCTTCCGGGCGCTTCGAGAGTCTGCGCGGGCAGGGAGCGACTCGTAGCCGCCGGTCGGATCAGCC
Source organism: Acidobacteriota bacterium (assembly GCA_026707615.1). Lineage (GTDB taxonomy): Bacteria > Acidobacteriota > Vicinamibacteria > Vicinamibacterales > UBA8438 > JAGWAJ01. The sequence goes on from JAPOWL010000437.1 coordinate 7,171, forward strand.
CGCTCCCGGGCGCAGCACGGCGCGCCCGAGCACGCCGCCGGTGCGGAGGTCGTCGAGCGCCGCCTGCGCCTCGGCCAGCGGACGCTCGTCGATCGGCAGCGAGGGGACTCCGTTCGCGCGGACCAGCGCCATCAGCTCCGCCATCTCCGCGAGGCTGCCGACGTACGATCCCCGTACGGTGAGCTGCTTGAGGGGCAGGAGCGGCAACGAGAGCCGGAGAGCGCCCCCGAAGAGCCCGACCACGACCAGCGTGCCCCCCGGGGCGAGCGCGCCGAGCGCGAACGCGGCCGACTGCGGCGATCCGACGAAGTCGATGGCGGCCGCGGCGCCGCCTCCGGTGCGGCGCCTAACCTGCTTCGCCGCGTCCGCTGCCCCCGCGTCCACGGTCCAGGCCGCCCCGCGCCCTCGCACCGCGTCGAGCTTGGCGGGGTCGACGTCTGCCGCCAGGATGTCGGCGGTGACCACGGACGGCGCCAAGCCCAGCGCGGCCATGCCGACTCCGCCCAGGCCGACGACGAGCAGATGCGGCACCGGGTCCCGCCGCGCCGCCACCTTCCGGAGGGCGCCGTAGGCCGTGAGCCCGGAACAGGCGCAGGTTGCGGCGCGGGCGACGGCAACCGGGCCGGCGTCGAAGAGGTACCGCGCGTGCGGCACGAGCACATGGTCGGCGAACCCTCCGGCCCGGGTGATGCCGAGCGCGCGCGGCACCGCGCAGAGGTGCTCGTCGCCGCGGTCGCACGTCGGGCACCCGCCGCATCCGATCCACGGGTACACGACACGGCGCTCGCCGACCTCCACGCCGGCAGCCCCCGGGCCGCGGGCGACGACGATGCCGGCGATCTCGTGGCCGAGGGTGAACGGCAGGTCGCGGCCCGCGGCCAGGTCGAGGCGGCGCCCGTCTCCGAGATCGAAGTAGCCGTCGGCGAGGTGCAGGTCGCTGTGGCAGACCCCGCACGCCTCGACCGCCAGCAGCACCTCGTCGCCGGCGGGCTCCGGACGCGGGCCTTCCCGGCGTTCCAGCGGCGCCCGATAGCCGACGAGCTGGTAGCTGCGCATGGAGGTGCCCGGCGTGCTCCCGCTCATCGCTGCCTCCCCGGTCGATGGCGCGGCTGCCGCTGCCTGACGGCCGTGCCGTGGAGAAAGAAGGTCGCCGTGCCGCGCACCGCAGCCCGCCAGCCGAGCGATCCCAGGTGCGCCTCCAGGTCGTCGGGTCGATGGTAGATCTTGACGATCTCGAACTCGCGCCCGTCGGTGAGCCGGCGCCGGCTGCGGGCCGGCCCGTCTCGCCGCAGCGCATCCCGCCACCCGTGCGGCGGCAGCCGATTGTCGGCGAAGAAGACGCGGCCGCCCGGCGCGAGGCAGCTGGCCACCAGGCTCCAGAACGGGATGAAGGACCCGGCCGGAACGTGGGACAGCCAGAAGCCGAAGAAGACGAAATCGTAGCGCGCGGTCGGCCGCCAGCGGAAGAGATCGGCGCAGACGTAGCGGATGCGCGAGCCGCGCATCCGCTGCCGGTTCAACGCAAGCACCTCGGGCGAGGCGTCGACGCACGTCAGCTCCGCCGCGTGCGGCGCCAGGCGCTCGGTCCACAGCCCCGTGCCGCAGGCCAGCTCCAGGACGTTTCCCCCCGGTCGCGCTCGGTCGAGGGCGTCGGCCAGCTCGTCGATCTCCGCCCGCCACCGCCCGTTCCATTCCGCACCGTTGTCGAAGGCGCCGCGGCGGTGGAACCAGTCGTCGTATTCCGGCGCCCGGGCCCGGTAGTACGCGACCTGCTCCGCGAGGACCCGCTGCTCGTCGGCTTCGGTGTCCCGGCGGCTCACTCCCTCGACGCCTCCCCCGCCAGCGCCCGCAGCGAGTCACCGGCCAGACGGTAGACCGTCCAGTCGTCCATCGGAGCGGCGCCGACGCGCCGGTACGCGGCGATGGCCGGCGCGTTCCAGTTCAGCACCGACCACTCGAAGCGCCCGCAGCCCCGCTCCAGGGCCAGGGCCGCGAGATGCGCGAGCAGTCGCCGGCCGATTCCGCGGCCGCGAGACGCCGGGCGCACGTACAGATCCTCGAGGTAGAGGCCCCGGCGACCCACGAACGTCGAGAAGGTGTGGAAGAAGAGCGCGAAGCCGACCGCTTCCCCGTCGGCACGCGCGATGACGGCCTCCGCGGAGGGTCGCTCCCCGAAGAGCGCACGCTCGAGGTCGCCCGCGGTCGCCTCCACCTGATCCGCCATCCGCTCGTACTCGGCGAGCTCGCGAATGAGGTCGAGGATCAGCGGCACGTCGGCGGCAGTAGCCGGGACGATGCTCACCGGCGTCCTGGAATCGCCCACCTGCAAGCTCCTAGGCCTGGACGGCGACCGCCGCGCCGCCCAGCGCCTGCTCGAGGTCGGCTACGAGGTCGTCGGCATCTTCGATGCCGATCGACAACCGCACCAGGTCGTCGGGTACCGGCGAGCCCGGCCCCTCGACCGGACCGCGATGCTCCACGAGGCTCTCCACGCCCCCCAGGGAGGTGGCGTTGTGGAACAACGTCAGCCGTTCCACCATCCGGCGCGCCACCTCCGCGCCCCCCGCCAGGCGCAGCGAGACGACCGACCCGTAGCCGCCCTCCATCTGCCGGGCTGCAATCGCGTGGCCCGGATGGGCCGGGAGCCCCGGGTAGAGAACGGAGGACACGGCGGGATGGCCGTCGAGCGCCTCGGCGATGCGCAGGGCGCCGGCCGCGGACGCCGCCACCCGCAGACAGACCGTGCGCATGCCGCGCAGCAGCAGCCAACTCTCGAACGGCCCGAGGACGGCCCCGCGGAATGCGCGCTCCCGGCGGCAGCCGGACCACAGATCGTCCTCCTCCTCCGTCACCAGCGCACCCGCCAGGACGTCCGAATGCCCGTTGAGCTGCTTGGTGGCCGAGTGCATCACGAGGTCGGCGCCGTGCGTCAGGGGTCGCGAGAGGACGGGCGTGGCGACCGTGTTGTCGGCCACCAGCCGTGCGCCGGCCTCGTGCGCCAGGGCCGCTGCGACGGCGAGGTCGGTCACCGTGCCGCCCGGATTCGCCGGCGTCTCGACCCACACGATCCGCGTGGCCCCGGGTCGGAGCGCGCCGCGCAGCGCGTCCGGATCCCCGTTGGGCACGAGGTCGAGCGCGATCCGCCCGCGCCGGGCCTGGTCCTGCAGCCAGCGGCGCAGCATCCAGTACATCTCCCGCGGGGCAACGACATGGTCGCCGACGCCGAGCGTCTCGAACACGGTGGTCGCCGCCGCCATGCCGGAGCTGAACAACATGGCCGCCCGACCGCCCTCGAGCGCGGCCAGCAGCGCCTCCGCCGGCTCGTAGGTCGGGTTCTGGTCGCGGGTGTAGATCGGCCGGCCGGGACCCCGGACGTACTGCACCGAAGGATGCACCGGAGGCACCAGGCCGCCGGTGGAGGAATCGACCCAGCCGAGGGCCTGCGCGGCGAGCGTCGTCATCCGGCCGGGCAAGCGGGAAGGCATGCGGGAAGGCGCGGCCCGATCTACGCGCGCGCCGGACCGGTCCCGATGTCGATCTGGATGTCCTGCCACTTGCCCTGGCGGAAGCGGGCCACGCTCAGGCCGGCCCGCGTCATGTGGCCGAGCACGATCGCCAGCCAGATGTCGGTCGGCTCCAGGCCGCGCGTCGCCTGCAGCCAGGTGCAGAGCCCGATCGGGATCAGGACCTGCGACACGATCGAGATGTACAGCGGGCTGCGCGTGTCCCCCGTGCCCTGCAGGCCGCCGGTGTAGGTGAGGGCCACGGTCACGAACAGCCCCGATACGGCGAGGTAGGCAAGGAGCTGCCGCCCGATCTCGAACTGCACGCCCTCGTCCATGCCGAACACGGCGAGCAGCGCGCGGGGAACCGTCAGGAAGGCGAGGCCGACGATGCAGGCCACGCCGACACCGATGGAGGCCGCCACCAAGGCCGCGCGCTTGCTCCGTTCGGGCCGCCCCGCCCCGAGGTTCTGCCCCGCCACCGCCGCCGTCGCCCCCATCAGGCCGACGGAGGTCCACGTGATCAGCGAGAACAGCTCGGTGTAGCCCACCGCGAACGCGGCCTGGGCCTGCGCGCTGTACTGCAGCGAACCGATGAACCGCAGCAGCAGCACCCCCGCGACGTTCATCACGATGCCCTGGAAGCCGGTCGGCAGCCCGAAGCGGAAGAGCTCGCGAATCACCGCCCAGTCCGGCCTGAGGGACATCCCGCGCGTGAAGTGGATGACGAGCCGGCCGGAGAAGAGCAGCCAGAGGAACGCGGCACCGGTGATTCCGCTCGCGATCGCCGTGCCCATCGCGGCACCCAGCGTGCCGAACGCCGGTATCGGCCCCAGGCCGCGGATGAGGACGACGTTGAGCACGATGTTCAGCACCGTCATCAGGATGCCGAGCCGCATCGGGGTCCGCGCGTCGCCCGCCGCCCGCAGGGCCCCGCTCATCATGAAGAAGATGAGCATGCCGATGCTGAAGACGAAGCTGACCCGCAGGTACGGCAGCGCCTCGACCTGCACCTCGGGGGCGGCATTGATCATGTCGAGCAGCGCCGGCGCGAGCACGTAGCCGAGCGGGGCCAGCACGCCGAGGGCCAGGAACACGGCCGTCAGGAACGCCTGGAAGACGGTGCGGTTGACCTCCTCCGGCTTGTCGGCGCCCGCGAAACGCGCCACGAGCACACCCATCCCGCTGAACACCGACGCGACGAAGACGATGACGAGGATGAAGATCTGCAGGCTGACCCCGATGGCGGCGTTGCCGGTGTGCCCGACGTAGTTGCCGACCATCGCCTGGTCGATGATGCCCTGCAGGCCGCCGACGACGTTCTGCAGCATCGTCGGCCAGGCGAGCTTCCACACCGCGCGGCTGAGGGGTCCGTCGACAATCGTGCGGTCGAACGTCTTGGCCGGCCGTTTGTCGTCGGTCATGCGTGGCCGCGGAAGGGCGTCGGTGCGGGCTGCGGTAAGCTACTGCGTGGCGCCGGCCTCTCCGACACTCTATCAGATCGAGGCGCGCATCCTGGCTGCGTCGGCCGCCCCGCCGCGCCACGGCGACGCCCGCCGCCGTCTGGCTCCCGTCCCCCGCCGGGAGCCGATCCCGCTCGCGGTTGCCGGCGACGCCCGGCCGGCGGCGGGGCTCGTGCTGCTCTACCCGCGCGCCGGAACGCCCCACGTCCTGCTGACGGTACGGGGCGGCCACCTCGCGCGGCACGCCGGTCAGGTGTCGCTGCCCGGAGGGGCCGTGGAGCCCGGCGAGAC
>JAPOWL010000439.1 GCA_026707615.1 Acidobacteriota bacterium
CTCTTCGGCGGATTCCCGTGGGAGCTGCTCGGCTACAGCCAGGCCGGAGTGGCGCCGGTGGCCCAGACGGCCAGCCTGGCCGGCGTGCTCGGCGTTTCGGCGCTCGTGGTCCTCGTCAACGCGGCCGCGGCCTACGCCGTCCTGACGCCGCCCCGCCGCTGGCTGCCGGTGGCGGCGGCGGCGGCGGTCCTGGCGGCCTGCGTCGCGTTCGGAACCTGGCGCCTGGGGGACGCCTCCCTCCTTGCGGCGGGGACGCCGCTGCGCGTGGCGGCGCTGCAGGGCAACGTGGCGCAGGACGAGAAGTGGGACCCGCGGCGCAGCGAGACCATCCTGGCCGGGTACCTCGAGCAGACGCGGCGCGCGGCAGCCGCGGGGGCGACGCTGATCGTCTGGCCGGAGGCGTCGACGCCGTTCGCCTTCGAGCTCGACCCCCGCGGCGAGCGCATACGGGCCGCGGCGCGGGAGACCGGCGCCCATCTCCTGATCGGCAGCACGCTGATCGAGCCGGCGCCCGACTACCACTACTACAACACGGCGTTCCTGGTCGACCCTTCCGGCGCGACCGCGGGTGTGTACCGCAAGCAGCACCTGGTGCCCTTCGGCGAGTACGTGCCGCTCAGCCGGTCGCTGTTCTTCGTGTCCCCGCTGGTCGAGGGCGTCGCGGGCTTCTCCGCCGGCACCAGCCCGAGCACGCTGCCGGTCGCCGGGCACGCGGTGGGCACCGCCATCTGCTACGAGATCATCTATCCTGCCCTGGTGCGCGGCCTGGTTCGCGCGGGCAGCGAGCTGCTGGTCACGATCACGAACGACGCCTGGTACGGGCGTTCCGCGGCGCCGCATCAGCACTTCCAGCAGGCGAGCATGCGAGCCGTGGAGCAGGGGCGCTACCTGGTGCGGGCGGCCAACACGGGCATCAGCGGCGTCTTCGACCCCTACGGACGGGCGTTGTCGCGGACGGCGCTGTTCGAGCCGGCGGTCGTGGTCGGCGAAGTGCGGTTGCACGACGGACTGACGCTGTACGGGCGCATCGGCGACGCGCCGGCCTACGCTGGCGTCGCGGTGACCGTGCTGCTCCTGTGGGCGTGCCGGCGGCGCCGGTGACCGGCCGGGAGGCGGAGGCGGCTGTCCTGCGCCACGCGACGTGGGCGCGGGGCTCGATCGGAACGGGGGCGGAGGGGAACGGAGGACGGCGTGGCGATGGTGTTCGACGAGCAGGCCCGGCGGTACCAGGAACTGATCAAGCGGGCGTCCGACTTGCGGAGCTATCTTTGACGCCGCGGGGGTGGCGTCGGAGATAGCGCGGCTCGAGGAACGGGCGGCGGCGTCCGGATTCTGGGAGGACCAGGCCGAAGCCCAGCGCGTGCTCCAGCGCCGGCGCCGTCTCCAGGAGGATGTCGATCTGTCGGAGTCGCTGCGCACCCGGAGCGAGGATCTGGACGTCCTCTTCGAGTGGGCCAGCCAGGGGGAGAGCGTGGCCGACGATCTGGCGGCCGGGCTCGACGCCCTCGAGCAGCAGGTCGAGGCGGGCGAGATCAAGAAGATGCTCGGCGGAGAGCACGACGCGCTCAACGCCATCGTCTCGATCCACCCGGGGGCAGGCGGCACGGAGTCGCAGGACTGGGCGGAGATGCTGCTCCGCATGTACCTCCGCTGGGCGGAGCGCCGCGGGTTCGGGCGCGAGGTGATCGAGACGCAGCCGGGCGACGAGGCGGGCGTGAAGAACGCGACGGTCGTGATCTCCGGAACGCACGCCTACGGCCTGCTCCTGCCGGAGGCCGGCGTGCACCGGCTGGTGCGCATCTCGCCGTTCGATCAGGCGGCCCGGCGGCACACCTCGTTCGCGTCCGTCTTCGTCTGGCCGGAGCTGCCCGACGATGTCGAGGTGGAGGTCGACGAGAAGGACCTGCGCATCGACACCTACCGGTCGAGCGGCGCCGGGGGGCAGCACGTCAACGTCACCGCTTCGGCGGTGCGCATCACGCACCTGCCGACGGGCATCGTCGTGTCGTGCCAGAACGAGCGCTCCCAGCACCGCAACCGCGACGCGGCGATGAAGGTCCTGCGGGCTCGCCTGTACGACGTGAAGCGGCAGGAGCAGCAGGACAAGCTCGCGGAGATAGGCGGCGAGAAGAAGGAGATCGCCTTCGGCAGCCAGATTCGCAGCTACGTGCTGCACCCGTACCGGATGGTGAAGGACCACCGGACCCGCGTCGAGGTGGGCAACGTCGACCGCGTGCTCGACGGCGACCTCGACGAGTTCATCAAGAGCTTCCTGATGCGGAAGGCGGCCCCCGGAGCCGCAGCCGGCTGAAGGGGAGCGAAGACTCCTGGGAGCTTGCGCCGCAGAACGCCAACGGAGTGCGTGCCGCGGCGCAAGCTCCTGGGACGGTGGGGGCTGGGGCCGACCCGGAGCCTGCGACGGGTTGGCGGCGCTAGCGCCGGAAGGTGGCCCCCGGCTCCGTCCCGGCGATGAACACCTCCGGGATCGCGCCGGCGCGGCGGGCCACGACTTCCCCCGTCATCTCGTCGACGTGGCGGAAGAGGATGTTGGCGGGCGCCTCGAAGCTTCCGGGACTGTCGCGGGTGGCGCCGTAGGCCTTGAGGAAGTCGATCCAGATCGGCAGCGCGACCCGGGCGCCCTCCTCGTTGCGGCCGAGGGTGCGCTTCTCGTCGTAGCCGACCCACACGCCCACGGTGATGTCGGGATCGAAGCCGACGAACCAGGCGTCGGTGTACTCGTCCATCGTTCCCGTCTTGCCGCCGACCGGCCAGTCGAGCTCGCGCCGGGCGCGCTGCGCGGTCCCGCGCTGCACGACGCCCTGCATCAGGCTCACCATGACGTATGCCGTATCGGCGCGCAGCGCGTCCTGCGCCCGCGGGCGGTTCTCCTCGAGGACGTGCCCGTCGCGGTCACGCACCCGCTCGATCCGGAACGGGATCATCCGCTGGCCTCCGTTGGGAAAGACCGAGTAGGCGCTGGTCACTTCCATCAGGGTGGACTCCGCGGATCCCAGGGCGACGGACAGGTACGGCGGGATGGGGGCGGTGAAGCCGACGCGCCGCGCGAAGTCGACGACGGTCTCGGGCCCGACGGCGTCCATCATCCAGACGGCGGGCACGTTGCGCGACTTCTCGAGCGCACGGCGCAGCGTGATGGGTCCCTCGTACCGGTGGTCGTAGTTCGTCGGCCGATAGCGCGGCTGGCCGGGGCCGACCTCGTAGGCGACCGGTTCGTCCATGACGATGGAGGTCGGCGTGAAGCCCTGATCGATTGCCGCCGCGTAGAGCACGCCCTTGAAGAGCGAGCCGAGCTGGCGGTATGCCTGCGTCGCGCGGTTGAACTCGCTGCGGTCGAAATCGTAGCCGCCGACCATGGCGAGCACCCGCCCCGTGCGATTGTCGAGGGCCAGCAGGGCCGCCTCGACCTCCGGCTCCTGGTCGAGCGTGGCTCGCGCCACTCCGCGGGGGGCGTCCGGCAGCGTCGCGATCCGGATGTCCACGAGGTCGCCGCGCTCGACCAGCTCGGCCGCGGGCCGGCGCGTCCAGGCGAAACCGTCCGGCTCGATCGTCGCGCGGTACGCTCCGAAGCGTACTCCGATGCGGTTGCGGCGGACGCTGGTCACGACCGCCGGCACGACGTCGCCGGCCTCCACGGGGTAGACCCAGTCCGGATGCTCGAAGTCCTCGAGGGTGGGGCTGGCGTCCGCGCCCACGAGCACGTTGCGCCGCGGGCCCCGGAAGCCGTGTCGCTTGTCGAGCACGCGCAAGCCGTCCGCGACGGCGCGGTTCGCAGCGCGCTGCAGGTCGATGTCGAGGGTGGAGCGGACCACCAGACCGTCCTGGTAGAGCCGCCGGGCCCCGTACTCGCGCTCCAGGTGCTGGCGAATTTCCTCGAGGAAGTAGGGCGCGATGGTGTTGCTGCGCTGCCGGCGCGGGGCGAGCACGATGGGCTTCGCCATCTCGGCGGCGGCTGTTTCCTCCGTGATGTAGGCTTCTTCCGCCATCCGGCGCAGGGCGTAGTTCCGCCGTTCCGTGGCCGCCTGCATGTTGACGAGGGGGCTGAGGCGCGAGGGGCCCTGGATGATGCCGGCGATCACCGCCGCCTCGCCCAGCTCGACGTCGCGGGCGGACTTGCCGAACAGGAGTTGCGCCGCGGCCTCGACCCCGTCGGCGGCGTGCGTGGCCGTGCCGAGCCAGACCTGGTTCGCGTACAGCGCGAGGATCTCGGGCTTCGTGTAGCGCTTCTCGAGATGGAACGCGTAGTACATCTCGAGAAACTTGCGCTGCCACACCTTCTCGCGGCCCAGGACCTGGCCGCCCACCTCGACGTTGCGCGCAAGCTGCATGGTCAGGGTGCTTGCGCCGCTGAACAGCTCGCCCCGCAGCACGTCCTGGATCGCGGCGCGGATGATGCCGGGCACGCTGATGCCGTTGTGCCGGAAGAAGGCGTCGTCCTCGGCCGCGATGATCGCCTGCCGCAGGACGTCCGGGATGTCGTCGTAGCCGATGATGACGCGCCGCTGGACGGCGAACTCGCCGATGAGCTCACCCCCCCGGGCCTCCACGCGGGTGATGGTGTTGGGCGTGTAGTCGTCGAGCGCAGCGATCTGCGGAAGGTCCGGCGCGTACGCGAACAGGACCCCGCTGACGACGCCGAGGAGGGCGGCGACCGCGAACAGCCCGACGAGAGTTGCCGATCGGTGAGAGCGTCTGGACGATCGGGGCACGTTACCTGGCCTTTGAGTGAGGTAGCGGCGCCCGACGCTCGCGTGTCGAGCGTTCGGCCGCCGTTCCGTCCGACCCGACCCCGCAGAATAGCACGTCGCGGGCGACGCGGGCGAAGGCTCGAGGCCGGCGCCTGGTTTGACATTGGGAAACTCAACTTTCTATACTCTTTCGAAGGCAAATCATGGGAGGGCAGCGGCTCCTCCCTTTTCCGCGTTCTTCCGGCTTCCCGGCCGGGACACGCGTTTGAGGACGTACATCACATGAGCAAGATCATTGGCATCGACCTCGGGACCACCAACTCGGTCGTGGCGGTGATGGAAGGTGGCGAGCCGACCGTCGTGACCAACCCGGAGGGAAGCCGGCTCACGCCGTCGGTCGTCGCGTTCACCAAGGCGGACGAGCGGCTGGTCGGGCAGGTCGCCAAGCGGCAGGCGGTCACCAACCCCGAGAACACCATCTTCTCGATCAAGCGCTTCATGGGGCGCCGCTACGACGAGGTGGACGAGGAGATGAAGATGGTGCCGTACGCCGTCGTGCGGGCCTCGAACGGCGACGCGCGGGTCCAGGCGAACGGCAAGGAGCTTTCGCCGCCGGAGCTGTCGGCGATGGTGCTCCAGAAGCTCCGTCAGGCCGCCGAGGAGTATCTCGGCCAGAAGGCCGAGAAGGCGGTCATCACCGTCCCCGCCTACTTCAACGACGCCCAGCGGCAGGCCACGAAGGACGCCGGCCAGATCGCGGGCCTCGAGGTCCTGCGCATCGTCAACGAGCCGACCGCGGCCGCCCTCGCCTACGGCCTCGACAAGAAGAAGGACGAGACGATCGCCGTCTACGACTTCGGCGGCGGCACCTTCGACATCTCGATCCTCGAGGTGGGCGAGGGGGTCGTCGAGGTCAAGTCGACCAACGGCGACACCCATCTCGGCGGCGACAACCTCGATCAGCGCATCATCGACTGGATCGTGACGGAGTTCCAGAGCGACGAGGGCATCGATCTCAGCAGGGACCGCATGGCCCTGCAGCGGCTGAAGGAGGGCGCCGAGAAGGCCAAGATGGAGCTCTCCACCGTGATGGAGACGGAGATCAACCTGCCCTTCATCACGGCCGACCAGTCCGGTCCCAAGCACCTGCAGAAGAAGCTCACGCGGGCGAAGTTCGAGCAGCTGGTGGACGACCTGCTGCAGCGCACGGTGCAGCCGGTCAAGCGCGCCCTCGCCGACGCCGGCCTCGACCCGTCGAAGATCGACGAGGTGGTCCTGGTGGGCGGCTCGACGCGCGTCCCGCGGGTCCAGGAAATCGTGAAGGAGCTGTTCGGGAAGGATCCCCACCGCGGCGTGAACCCGGACGAGGTCGTCGCCATCGGCGCGTCCGTGCAGGCCGGCGTCCTGGCCGGCGAGGTCAAGGACCTCCTGCTGCTCGACGTGACGCCGCTCTCGCTGGGGATCGAGACCCTCGGCGGGGTGATGACCACGCTGATCCAGCGCAACACCACCATTCCGACCAAGAAGAGCGAGGTCTTCTCGACCGCCGCGGACAGCCAGACCAGCGTCGAGGTGCACGTCCTGCAGGGCGAGCGCCCGATGGCGAAGGACAACCGCACCCTCGGGAAGTTCCACCTGGTGGGCATCCCGCCGGCCCCGCGCGGCGTGCCGCAGATCGAGGTGACGTTCGACATCGACGCCAACGGCATCGTCAACGTGTCGGCGAAGGACCTCGGCACGGGCAAGGAGCAGAAGATCACGATCACGGCGTCGAGCGGCCTGAGCAAGGACCAGGTCGACTCGATGATGCAGGAGGCGGAGCTCCACGCCGACGAGGACAAGCGCCGCAAGGAAGAGGTCGAGACCCGGAACCGCGCCGATCAGGCCGCCTACGCGGCGGAGCGGATGGTAAAGGACGCCGGCGACAAGCTGACCGAGACCGATCGGCAGGCCATCGAGGCTGCAATCGCGGGGCTGCGGAAGGCGAACGAGGGGACGGACCTCGATGCGATCAACCGGGCGATGGAGGAGTTGAACGCCGCCCAGCAGAAGGCGGCGGAATCGCTCTACAAGCAGAGCGCGCCGGGAGCGGCGCCGGGCGGCCCCGGGGCGGGCGAGGCCGCGGGCGGGCCGGAGGCGGGCGCGTCCGGAACGGGCGGTGGCGGCGGCGGCGACGACGTGATCGACGCCGAGGTCGTGGAAGACGACAAGCGGAAGTAGCTCTCGTGGCCAGGAGTCTGCGGCGCGGAACCGGCGACCGAAGAGCCTCGCGCGCGCGCAGACTCCAACGCGACCGCAAGGTCGCGCCAGCGCCGGAGCGGCGATGGACTTCTACGTCATCCTCGGGCTGAAGCCCGGTGCGAGCCAGGGCGAGGTCAAGCGCGCCTACAAGCGGGTGGCGCGCCGCTACCACCCGGACATCAATCCCGGCGACCGTGAGGCCGCGGCGTTCTACCGGACGGCGACCGAGGCCTACGAGACGCTCGTCGACCCTGATCGGCGCCAGGAGTACGACGCCCACGGAGCGGTCTCGCCGGCCGACGAGCCCGCGACGGTGGAGTTCCAGGGGTTCGACTTCTCCGCCTCGGGGACCGGCGGGGGTGTCTCCGCGACGTTTCGCGAGCTGTTCGCGGAGGTGCTCGGGCCGGCGGGCACGGGGCGGGCGCCGTCCGAGGCCCAGCGGGGAAGCGACGTTCACGGCGAGATCACGCTGGGGTTTCACGAGGCTCTGCGGGGAACGGAGCGCCGCCTCGCCGTCACCCGGATGGAGCTCTGCGAGGGATGCGGCGGGACCGGGCGGCGCCGGGCGACGGCCGGCCCGTGCCCCGCCTGCCACGGCTCCGGGACGACCCGCTGGCGGCGCGGCCACATGATCTTCAGCAAGTCGTGCGCCGACTGCGGAGGCTCCGGACGCATGCGGCATCACCCCTGCCGGGCGTGCGGCGCCGAGGGGACCGTGACGCGCGACTCCACCATCACGATCCACGTCCCCGCCGGCGTCGGCGACGGCGCCTGCCTCCGGGTCGACGGGCAGGGGAATGCAGGCCGGCGGGGCGGGGCGCGGGGGGACCTCTACGTCACCGCCCGGGTCGAGGGGCACCGCTTCCTGCGCCGCGAGGGCGACGACCTGTTCGTCGATCTGCCGATTGCGGTGCACGAGGCAGCGCTCGGCGCCGTCGTCGACGTGCCGACGGCCGATGGGCCGGCGCCGTTGCGGATCCCGCCCGCCACGCAGTCGGGGGACCGGTTTCGGCTGCCGGGGCGCGGCGCGCCGTCACCGCGCACCGGGCAGCGCGGCGACCTCGTCGTGTCGGTGAACGTCGTTCTGCCCCCGGCCCGCGACGAGCGGTCGCGCCGGCTGCTGCGGGAGCTCGGCCGCCTGCACGGGAACGACGTACGGAAGGACCTGTTCGAGGGCTAGCCGCATGACGCCACGAGCCGCCTCCAGAGCCCACTTCATGATCAGCGCGGTCGCCCAGCGCTACGACATCCATCCGCAGACGCTGCGCCTGTACGAGCGCGAGGGACTGCTCAAGCCGTCGCGCACCGACGGGAACACGCGGATGTACAGCGAGGAGGACCTGGAGCGGCTGGAGACGATCCTCTCGCTCACCCGAGACCTCGGCGTGAACCTCGCCGGCGTCGAGATCATCCTCAACATGCGGGAGAAGATGGACCGCATGCAGCGCGAGGTCAACGAGTTCATGGCCTACGTGCGCCAGGAGCTCGCCCGTGGCCTCGGCGACTGGGAGCAGCGCCTGGGCACGGCCCTCGTTCCGTCGCATCCGAGCGACCACGTCCGGCCGTCCGACGTGCCGCTCGACGCTCCGACCGACCCGCCGCCCGCCGACCCGCCGCCCGCCGACCCGCCGCCCGCCGACCCGGAGAGCGGCGGCTCTTCCTGAGCCGGCGGTCCCGGCGACCCGCGAGCTTTCGGCGACGGCGTGGCAGCACCCTCCGCGATATGCTGTTGGGGTCCGATGAGCTGTCCCCTGTGCCACGGGACCGGGTGGCGCTCGCACGTCGTCGACGGCGCCGAGCGGTATTCCCGGTGCGACTGCTGGCGGCAGGCGCTCGCCCAGGACCTCCTGGCCGAAGCGCGGATCCCGGCGCGCTACCGCAAGTGCGACTTCGGCACGCTCGTCACCTACCCGAACGAAGCGATGTCCCGCGCCGTCCGGAAGTCGCGGGCGTTCAGCGACGACTTCCCGGTGGTGGACAAGGGAATCCTGCTGATCGGGCCTCCCGGCATCGGCAAGACCCACCTCGCGGTGTCCGTGCTGCGGGCGGTGGTGCTGAAGGGGCTCCGGGGCCTGTACTACGACACCCGCTCGCTGCTCTGGGACCTGCGCAGCACGTACGACCCGGTAACCCGGTCTTCGGAGGCCGACGTCCTGCAGCCGGTCATGGGCGCGGACCTGCTCGTGCTCGACGACCTCGGCGCGGAGCGTCTCACCGACTGGGTCGAGGAGACGATGCACCTCATCGTCAACACGCGCTACAACGAACGGCGTCCCACGGTCTTCACCTCGAACTACAAGGACGTGTCGGACGACGAGGATCTCGATTCGCTGAAGGCGCGCGTCGGTTTCCGGATGCACTCCAGGCTGCGGGAGATGTGCGAGTTCCTCGAGTACGAGGGCCCGGACTACCGGGACTTCGAGCACCCTCCCGACGCCGACATCCTGCGCCACGCCTGGCAGGAGCGACGCCGCAAGCGCCTCCCGCGTCGGACGGCGGCCCGGGCCGCCGTGCGCGCCGCGGAGGGGCAGCTCGAGCTCGGCTGGCCGGGGGGCGTCGCCGACCGCTCGGTCGGCGGCCGCCGGGGGCGGTGAGGCTGGACGGGGAAGGCCGCCCGCGCCGCACCGGCCACCGCGAGGAACCGGACCACGAATGACGACGGGCAACCTCGGACTCTACGTCCACGTCCCGTTCTGCTCGTCCATCTGCAACTACTGCAACTTCAACCGGGGGTTGCTCGACGATGAGCTGAAGCGGCGCTACGTGGAGGCGGTGAGCGCCGAGATCGCACGGTCGGGGGACGGCTCGTCCGCCGACACCATCTACTTCGGCGGAGGCACGCCCTCGCTGCTGGCGCCGGCCGAGGTCGCCCGCGTCGTCGATGCCTGCCGCCGGGCGTTCGCGGTACGGTCCGGGGCGGAGGTGACGCTGGAGATGAACCCGGAAACCGTCACCGTCGACTACGTGTCGGCGGTGCGCGAGGCCGGCGTGAGCCGCCTCAGCATCGGCGTGCAGTCGTTCGACGACGGCGAGCTCGCGCGCCTGGGGCGGCGGCACTCGGCGGACGGCGCCGCGGCGGCCCTGGCCGCGGCCCGCGCTGCCGGATGCCGCGACGTCAGCCTCGACCTGATGCTCTGGCTGCCCGCGCAGACGCGCGACCGGTGCGCGGCGTCCGTCGACCGGCTCGTCGACCTGGCCCCCGACCACGCGTCCCTCTACCTCCTCGAGGTGTACCCGAACGCACCGCTCAGAGACGAGATGGCCCGTGCCGGCTGGTCGCAGGCGCCCGACGACGACGCGGCGTCGATGTACCTCGACGCGCTCCGGCGGACCGACGCGGCCGGCCTGGCGCAGTACGAGATCTCCAACGTGGCCCGGCCGGGCCGACGCTCGCGGCACAACCTCAAGTACTGGGAGGACGGGGAGTGGCTCGGCTTCGGCTGCGGCGCGCACTCGAAGCGCGACGGGTGGCGGTGGCGCAACGTCTCCGAGACCGCGCGATACGTGGACGCGGTTGCGCGGGGCGAGTCCCCCGCCCGGGAGCGCCGCGCACTGCCGGCCGCGGAGCGGCTCGGCGACGCCCTGTTCATGGGGCTGCGGCTGACGCAGGGGATCGACCTGGGAGCGATTCGGCGGCGCTACGGAGTCGACGCGCTGGAGCGCTACGGGACCCGGCTGGCGCCTTTCCTCGAGGCGGGAATGCTGGTCGCGGGAGCGGATCGGCTGCGGCTCACGCGGCGCGGGATGCTCCTGGCCAACGAGGTGATGCAGGCTTTCGTCTAGGCGCCGTGTACGCTAAAGTATGCGGCTCTGCGGGCAAGGTACGCGATCCAGGGAGGAACGAGACAATGCGTGAATTCCGCAAGCGGCAGTCGGTTCGGCGCATCGTGGTGGGCGGCGCATTCGCGGCGACGCTGGCCGCAGGCGTGCTTCTCGGGGGGCTTCTCACGTCACAGCCGGCCGAGGCCCAGCCGCAGGTGACCTTCAACGGCAACGCGGCCATCATGTTCCACTTCGTGAAGCCGGCCTCGCAGTCCGCCTACGAGGGCGTCATGCAGCGGCTGAGCGATGCGCTGCAGCGAAGCGAGGTCGCGGGCCGCCAGGACCAGGCGCGCGGCTGGAAGGTCTTCAAGGCGTCGCAGGACTTCACGGGCCAGGGCGCCGTGCCGTACGTCTGGGTCATCGACCCGGTGCAGGGCGGCGCCAACTACGCGGCGGCCACGATCCTGAACGAGGTCTTCCCGGGCGAGATCGAGCAGCTCTTCAACACCTACAACGGCTCGTTCACGGACGGCCAGGTGAAGCAGCTTCCGGTCAATCTCCAGTTGGTCGCCGACTTCTAGGAGCTCTTGCGCCGCAGGACGCAACGGAGTCGGTTCCGCGGCGCAAGCTCCCCGGCCGGTGGGGCGCGACGGCAGCGCGAGCGCCCGCGCGTGCTGCCGCTCTCGCAACGCGGGAGTCGACGCATGACGCGTTCCATGCTGACGGGCGAATTTCGGTGCCGCCCGCTCTGGGCGGCGGCGGGGCTCGCCGCCGCGGCCGCCATCGGTGCACTGCTGGCTCTCGGCGCGCCGGCAGCGACCGCCTCCGGGCAGGCGGCTGACGACCCTCCTCCGCCGGAGCGCACCTTCGACGCGCCGGCCGGCATGATCCTCAACTACGTCCAAGCCGGGAGCACCTCCGACTACGAACGGGTGATGAGGCGCCTGGCGGCCGCCCTCGAGCAGACCGAGGATGCCGAGAGGCGCGAGCAGGCCGTGGGCTGGCGCGTCTACCGCGCCGAAGAGCCGGGTCTCAACGGGTCCGTGCTCTATGTCTCGATGATCGACCCGGCCGTGGCGGACGCGGACTACTCCGCATCGCAGATCCTCAACGAGGCCTTCCCCGAGGAGGTGCAGGAGCTGTACGAGGCGTACATCGGGGCCTTCCTGCCGGGCAGCGGACAGATACTGGTGAACCTGGAGCTCGTGGAGTCGTTCGGCCCCTAGACGGCCCGCAAGTCTGCCTTCCGCGGGTGCTCAGAACGCGATGTTGACGCCGGCGTAGATCCGCTGCGGCCGATCGCCGCGCCCCGAGCGGCGGAGGCCGAATACCCGGTAGTCGAGGCGCACGCCGAACAGGCCGGGCAGCGGGATCAGGATGCCGCCTCCGACACTCCCGGCGAGGCCGGGGCCTCCGTTCGCCGCGCCGCGGTCCCGGTACACGCCTCCCCCCACGCTGGCGTAGAGCTGCAGACGGGCGGGCTCCCGCGGGGTCCGCAGCAGCAGGCTGACCATTCCGGAGCGCAGCGGTCCCTCCCTGGTCCGTGCCTCCGCGTACTCGAACTCGATGCCGCCCACGGGCAACGAGACCCCGAGCGCCACCCCGCCCAGCCCCCCTCCGGAGGGCGAGCGATGCGCGCCGGCGAAGAGGGTGGCGTCGGCGAGCGCGGGCTGCGAACCGGCCGTGGCCA
>JAPOWL010000022.1:0-3675 GCA_026707615.1 Acidobacteriota bacterium
CCTTGCCGCCCTCGTTGTGCCAGTTCGTCACCGAGTCGTAGCTGGCCCAGACGCCGCGGCCCTTCCAGCCGGCCTCGGCGTCATCGATGCGCCCGTCGAGGCCGCGCGTGTAGAAGCCGAGGGGATACGGCACGCGCAGCGTGACCCACTCGCCCGTGTCGGGCAGCAGCGCCAGCAGGGCGTCCGACCCCGTGCCGTTCGCGATCGGCACGTTGTCTCCCAGCCCGAGCGTGTTGAACTGGTCCACCCAGTTGTAGTAGTGGAAGTCGGCGCTCCCGGCCGCGCTGACGCCCTTCATCTGGGGGCCGGGCGTCGGGTACAGCGTCCACCCCTCGGGGCAGTGCTGCCCGGTGGCGGTGGGGCCGTTCAGCACCTGGCACTTGCTGCGGTCGAAGCTCGCCAGGTGGCCGCTCCCGCCGAGCGCGGTCCAGAGGACGCCGTTGCGGTCGACGTCGATCCCGCGGCCGCCGTGCCCCCACTGGCTCGGATCGACGGCGGGGTTCTCGAACGGCGGCTCGTAGACCTCGGCGATGCAGCTCTCGGGCGGGCTGTCGCCGACCTCCAGGCGCACGATGCTGCCCGGGACCGGGAGGCGCCGCGCGATCCAGATCGAGCCGTCCACCGGGTTGGGGATGATGCCGTAGGCGAAGCCGTCGAGGCGCATGTCCTTCGTCGGGTCCTGCGGCTCGCCCGGCTCGGTGTACTCGCCGATGCGGCCGTCGCCGCTCGTGTCGACGATGGTCGGGCACCAGCCCTGCGCCGCCTGCTCGTCACCCGTCTCGTCGTAGAGCTTCGTGTTCAGCCAGCCGACGACGTCGGTCGACCCGCTCAGCCAGAGCGTGTCGCTCTCGTCCTCGGCGAACTGCAGGTGGTGGGTCATGTAGCACGTGTCGACGTGCACGAACTCCTCCGCCTCCACGTCCCAGTACGAGAGCTGCCGCTGGCTGCGGTCGATCGGGAAGTGGCTCGCGGACGGATGGTCCGAGCCCTCCTTGCACCAGGCGGGATTGTCCGAGGGCCGAATCCGCTGCGTGATCCACAGACGCCCATCGGCGTCCAGCATCGGGTTGTGGGCGCTGTGGCCGCGTGCCGTGGAGCGCTCGTCGCCCCAGTAGGGAGACGGGATGAGCGCCGTCGTGCCGGCGTAGGAATCGCCCCGCTCCGGCATGGGATCGCGCGTCGTCATGTCGAGCCGGACCGACTGGTGCGTGACCGGGTCCGTGATCGTCAGGCCGGCGCCGCCGACGCCGTAGATGGGAGCGTTCGGATAGAGGTGGGGGTTCCGCTTGTCGGTGGCGATCTCGTCGTGGACCATGGCGATCAGGTCGCCCCAGCCCCCCATCGTCATCCCGACGTTGCGCTCCACGCCCTGCGGGCGCGGCGGCTCGGGCGGGACCTCGCCGGCCGCGATGCGGTCGGTCCAGTCGGCGAAGAGCTGCAGCGCACGCTCGCGCCCCATCCGGTTCAGCCCGCTGTTCATGCTGGGGCCGCTCCGCCCCACCTGCACCCGGTGGTCCCAGGCGGCCACGGTCGAGTCGAAGTCGTCGACGTCGATCATCGGCATCTCGCGGGTCGCCATGTTGCCCATCTGGTGGCAGAGCTGGCAGCCGTCCTTCAGCCGGTCGACCCACTCCGCCTGGTGCCGCATGCCGCGGCCGATGCCGTTGCCGTTGGGTCCGGTGCCCGGGAACTCGTCCTCGGCCGGCACTTCGAGCAGCGAGTACCAGTAGTTGGCGGGGTAGATCCGCGCCGCTTCCTGCGGCGTCGCCGCCGCGGCGACCTCGACGGTCAGCTCGTCGCCCGGGCGGGCGGCGTGCTTCTCGGAGTCGACCAGGCCGTAGCCGCGGACCCAGACCTCGTAGGCCGCGTCGGGCAGATCGGGCACCAGGAAGCGCCCGTCGTCGCCGGTGACGACGATCTTGCGGAACGTGGTCTCGAGGTCCGCCGTCTCGGCGATGACCCAGACGCCGGCCTCGCCGCCGGCGGCGCTCCGTACGACGCCGCTGATATCGCCGTCGTCATCCGCTGCTGCGGCCGCCCCCGCGCCGGCCAGCCCCACGACGGCCACCGCCGCCAGCGCCGCTCCCGCCAGACCGAACCGGGATGTCACACGCATCGCATCCTCCTTAGGACATCGACTCCTCGACCCCCACCGACGGACGAATGGTCTGCCTACCGTATCACCTTTGGGTTCCAGCGGCGTGGCGCCATCGGAGCGCCCGACGAGGCAACGCGCCAGGTTTGACGTCAAGGCATCACACTACGTATGTTCAGATGCATGCGCACGACACTGACGCTGGATCCCGACGTGGCGGCCCTGGCGGAGCGGATGCGGCGGGCGCGCGGCCAGAGCCTCAAGGCGATCGTGAACGAGGCCTTGCGCAACGGGTTGCGCGCCATGGCGGCCCCGTCCGGCCCGCCGGCGCCCTACCGGACGCCTGCGGTCGATCTCGGCCGGTGCCGGCTGGGCACCGTGGACGACATCGCCGACGTGCTCGCCGCTACGGAAGGCGAGGAGTTCCGGTGATCCTCGTCGACGCCAACCTGCTGGTCTACGCCCACGTGGCTTCGTTCCCGCAGCACGCCAGGGCGCGCACGTGGCTGGACAGTCGCATCAACGCCGCCGCGCCCGTCGGGCTCCCCTGGCCCAGCTTGTTGGCATTCGCGCGAATCGTCAGTAATCCGCGCATCTTCGACCGCCCGACGACGGTATCCGCCGCGTGGCGGCAGGTGGAGTCCTGGCTCGCGACCGAGTCGGTGTGGGTGCCACTTCCCACGGAGCGCCACCAGCAGTGTCTCGGACCGCTCATCGCGAGCGCCGAGGGTCGCGCGAATCTCGTGCCGGACGCGCACCTGGCCGCGCTGGCGATCGAGCACGGGCTCGTTCTGTGCTCGACGGACGGCGACTTCGCCCGCTTCGAGGGGCTGGAGTGGCAGGACCCGTTGCGCCGGTGCGCGCCCTGACGGCGCTCGGGCGTGCGCCGGCGCGAGAGTCCTGCGCTGACCGGCGGACGCGGCCGGCAACGGGGCGCGACCATCACGGATACTGACCCGTATACTCTCCTGCGAACGGGAGTTCCACCGGCCACCTGGAGAGGAGTGCCGCCACGTGCATAATCGCGACCGGTCCCGCGCCGCCCACACCGTCGAGCCGGTGTCACCTTCGCGCCGCCGTTTCCTGCGCGGAGCCGCCGGCTTGATCGCCGCCGCCCCCTTCGTCCGCCCGCTTCCGGCGCTCGGACAGCCGGCCGTGCGACCGGCGCCGGGCATGCCGGATCCGCACCTCGTCGACACCAACGGCATCCGGATGGCGGTGTACGAGCAGGGCGAAGGGATCCCGGTGGTCTTCGTGCACGGCTTCCCGGAGCTCGCCTACTCCTGGCGCAACCAGATGCGCTCCTATCCGGCCGCCGGACTGCGGGCCATCGCCCCCGACATGCGCGGCTACGGCCTCACCGACCGGCCGGCGGACGTCGCCAGCTATGCGATTCCCAACCTCTGCGGGGATCTCGCCGGCCTCCTCGACGCCCTCGACATCGAGCGGGCGCTATTCTGTGGCCACGACTGGGGCGGCGCGGCGGTCTGGACCATGCCGCGGATGTATCCGGACCGGGTGCTCGGCGTCATCGGCGTCAACACCCCGGCGTTCGGCGGCCCGCCGCCGAGCGAGCCTGA
>JAPOWL010000022.1:3685-12345 GCA_026707615.1 Acidobacteriota bacterium
GGAGGAGCCGCTGATCATCCCCACCGAGAACTACTACAGCGCGACGTTCCAGGAGCCGGGCCGGGCCGAGGCCGTCTTCGACCGCGACGTCCGGCAGGCCCTGGCGATGATCTTCCGGCGCGGCTGGTACTGGGATGTCGAGAACATGCGCCGCTATCCGCCGGAGTCGGCCGAAAAGCAGATGGACATGCTGCGGATGATCGAGGAGGACGACTACGAGGGCGAGCTGATCTTCTCCGAGGACGTCCTGGACTACTGGACGGAGACGTTCGAGGCCACCGGGTTCACCGGGGGGTTCAACTACTACCGCGCCAACCTCGGAGGAGGGGGTGACGGTGACGGGGCTCCGCCCCCGCCGCCTCCCGACATCGAGGTGCCGTGCCTCTACGTGGGGGCGGAGAACGACACCATCCTGCGCCCGTCGTCTTCCGACGGCATGCCGTCGTTCATTCCCGACCTCGAGCGCCACGTCATCGCCGACTGCGGGCACTGGACGCAGCAGGAGAAGCCGGAAGAGTTCGATCGGGTGACGCTGGACTGGATCCGCCGCAAGTTCCAGGCGGCCTGACGGCGCGCGCCGCGGTTCGTCCCGGCGACGACCGAGGCGTGGCGCAGCCGGCGACCCGTGGCGGGTCGACGTGCGTTGGCGTCGCGCGTCTGCGCGCGCTCGCGGGCGCGCCGTGCGTCCTGCGCTCGCAGGGACTCCGATGGCACGTTCTGCGGCGCAGACTCCGGGCGCGACGGACGCCGAAGGGCAATGCAATCGATCGTGGGCCGGTCGCCGCTCGCGCTGTTCCTCGTGCTGGGGGCCGGCGTGTTCGCTCTCGAGCGGGCGCTGGACGGCGGGGACGCGGAGCGGCGCGTCATCGCCGTCACCGACGAGCAGGTGGCGGCCGTCCGGGCGCGGTGGGAGGCCCAGTGGGGCGGGCGCCGACCGCCCCGGAGCTGGACCGGCTGCTCGACGAGGCGGTGCGCGAGGAGATTCTCTACCGGGAGGCGCAGCGGTTGGCGCTCGACCGCGACGACCCCATCGTCCGCCGCCGCCTCGCCCAGAAGATGACGTTCCTGCTTGAGGACCGCGTCGAGGCGGCCGCGCCGACGCCCGGGGAGATCCGGGCGCACTACGCGGCGCACGCGGACCGCTACCGCGAGCCGCGCCGGACGACGTTCCGGCACGTCTTCCTGAGCCCGGCCCGGCGCGCGGATGCGGAGCGCGACGCCGAGCGGCTCCTCGACGTCCTGGGCGCCACGGCAGGGGGTGGCGGCTGGCGTCGTCTCGGCGACCCCTTCATGCTGCTCGGCGAGTACGCGGACCGGACCGACCGCGAGCTCGCGGTGCTCTTCGGAGAGCCGTTCGCCGCCGCCCTGGGGGAACTGGCGGTGGGGGAGTGGCGGGGGCCGGTTCGTTCGGCGCACGGCGTGCACGTGGTCCGCGTGCTCGGGCGCCGCGAGACGACGTTGCCCGGCCTGGCGGCCGTCCGCGAGCGCGTGGCGGCGGACCTCGTCGAGGTGCGCGCGCGGGAGCAGAACGAGGCCGCGTTCGAAGCCCTGCGCGCCCGCTACGAGGTGCGGTTCCCGGCGCCCGGCAGCGCGCGGGAGGAACGGCGCCGGGAGTCTGCGCCGTAGAGCGTGTCATGGGGAACTCCGGACGCGCGCAGGCTCCCGACGCGACCGCTGGTCGCGCTGGCGCGCCCGGACGGGTGTCTTGTCGGATGTTCCCGGTCGCGAGAGTTCCCGCACCGTGCATCCTCAGGCGCAGGCTCATCGCCCACGGCGGCAACCGCGTGCTGCGGTTGTGGCGATGACGGCGCTTCGCTCGGGCCGGCCGCGCGGCGTTCGGGTCCGGTGCGCGGCGTCGGCAGTGGCGCTCGGGCTCGCGCTTGCGCCGGAGGCCGCCGCCCACGAGGTGCGGCCCGCGTACCTGGAGCTGACGGAGGTCTCGGCCGGCCGTTTCGAGGTGCTCTGGAAGCAGCCGATCCTGCCGATCTCCGAGCCCGGCCTGGCCGCCCGCCTGCCGCTCGAGCCCCGTTTCCCTGCGTCGTGCCGCGTCGTCGGCCGCGCCGTGCCGGAGGTGTCCCGCTCGGCGCTCGTCGAGCGCTGGACGATGGCCTGCGGCGAGGATGCGTGGGCCGACGGCAGCGTCGAGATCGCCGGCTTGCCGCGGACCCTCACGGACGTGCTGCTGCGCGTGCGCCGGCTCGACGGCACGGCGGTCGACCGCCTGCTCCGGCCGGAGGCGCCGCGGGCATCGCTCTCGGCGTCTGCGCAGCCTGGGGTGGCGGTGCCCGCCTACCTGCGGCTCGGGGTCGAGCACCTCGTCTTTGGTTTCGATCACATCCTCTTCGTCGTCGGGCTGATGTTCTGCGTCCGCCGGCCGCTGCAGCTCGTGCAGGTGGTTACGGCGTTCACGGCGGCGCACAGCATCACGCTGGCCCTGTCGACCCTCGGCATCGTGACGCTGCCGCCGCGGGCCGTCGAGGCCGTGATCGCGCTCAGCATCCTCTACTTGGCGGTGGACATCGTTCGGACCCGCAGCGGGGCGTCCTCGCCGGCGGCGCGCGCGCCGTGGGCGGTCGCCTTCGGCTTTGGGTTGTTGCATGGATTCGGATTCGCCGGGGCGCTCGGCGAGATCGGTCTCCCCGCCGAGGCGCGGGCGATGGCCCTGCTTCTCTTCAATGTCGGGGTGGAGCTCGGCCAGCTTGCCGTCGTAGGCGTCCTGTTGGCGGTGATTCGCCTCGTCCGCCTGCGGCCGGCGCCCCTGCCGGTTGCCGTTGCGGCGGCGCCGGTGTACTTGATGGGTGTCGTGTCGGCGTACTGGTTCGTCGAGCGCGTGGCGTCGATGGCGCCGCCGCGGTAGGAGGGAAGGAAGGACTCTGGATGCCGTTCCACGCCGGTCCTCACGATTCTGTCGCCGGGACCGCCGCCGAGTGGCGGTCCCGATTCGGCGTCGCGGCGGTGCGCCCTGCGATGCGTCTTGCGAGGCGCCTTGGGGGAGCATTCCCGCGCGAAGCCTCGCGGTCGCGCGTCCCGCGGCGCACGCTCCTGGTTCTGGCGGCCGCAGCCGCCGTTGGCTCGATCGGCTGCGCCCGGGAAACGGGCCGCGCGTCCGCGGCGGCGCTGCCGCCCGGCGCCCAATCGTCCGCACCGCCAGCGCAGTCGCCGCAATCGTCGGCAGCCATCCCGCCGGCGCCGAACCCGCTGCGGAACGCCTACTTCGGGGACCTCCACGTCCACACCAACTTCTCCTACGACGCCTTCCTCAACGGGACGCGGGCCACGCCGGACGACGCCTACCGCTACGCGCGGGGCGAGCCGCTGACCCATCCGGCGGGGTTCGAGATTCGGCTCGAAGCGCCGCTCGACTTCTACGCGGTGACCGACCATGCCAGCTTCCTCGGCATGCTCCCCGCGATGATGGATCCGGAGCAGGGCGTCTCGACCCATCCCGCGACCGAGCTGGTGACCGCCATCCGGTCCGGGGCGCTCACCGGGGCCGACCGGCGGGAGGCGTACCGCGAGATCCGCGCCCACACGCTCGGCCAGCGCGAAGGGCTGATCGATCTCGACGTCGTCCGCTCCACGTGGCGCGAGACCGTCGCCGCAGCCGAGCGCCACTACGAGCCGGGCCGCTTCACCACGTTCATCGGCTACGAGTTCACGGGCAGCCCGGAGAACCAGAACCTCCACCGCAACGTGATCTTCCGCGGCAGCGTGGTTCCGGAGCTCCCGTTCAGCCGGCTCGACTCCGTGAATCCCGAGGAGCTCTGGGCCTGGATGGAGCGCAACCGTGCCGCGGGGATGGAGGCGATCGCCATCCCCCACAACTCGAACGGCTCCAACGGCCTGATGTTCCGGCTCGCGACGTTCGCGGGCGAGCCGCTCGACGCCGCCTACGCCAACACCCGCACGCGCAACGAGCCGCTCGTCGAGGTGACGCAGACCAAGGGCACCTCCGATACCCATCCGGCGCTCTCGCCCAACGACGAGTGGGCCGACTTCGAGATCTACCCGTTCCGGATCGGCGGCGACCCGACGCCGAGTCAGGCACCGGGGAGCTACGTGCGCGAGGCCTACCGGAACGGCCTGCTGCTGGAGGAGGAGCGGGGCTTCAACCCCTTCCGCTTCGGGCTCGTCGGCTCCACCGACAACCATGCCGGCGCAGGGCCCCCGAGCGAATCCGGCTACTTCACCGCGGCCGGCGTCCCGCGCGAGGGCATATCGCTGCCGTTCGACCCGCCCCGGTCCGACGGCCGCCGCTACAGCGACGGGCTCGCCGCCATCCGGGGGGCGTCGGGGCTGGCCGGGGTCTGGGCGGAGGAGAACACCCGTGAGTCGATCTTCGACGCCTTCCGCCGCCGGGAGACCTTCGCCACGACGGGGCCGCGCATCCGGGTCCGCTTCTTCGCTGGCTACGACTATCCCGACGGGCTCGTGGACGACCCGGATCTCGTCGCGGCCGCCTACGCCGGCGGGGTCCCCATGGGAGCGGAGCTCGTGGCGCCCGGCCGGCGCGTGCCCCGGTTCCTGGTGTGGGCGACCCGCGATCCGCGCAGCGCGCCGCTCGCCCGCCTGCAGGTCGTCAAGGGCTGGGTCGCGGGCGGCGAGGCGCACGAGCGCGTCTACGACGTCGCCTGCTCGGACGGTCTGGCCGTGGATCCGGCGACGCACCGCTGTCCCGACAACGGCGCCGCCGTGAACCTCGACGACTGCAGCATCAGCGACGGGGTAGGGGACGCCGAGCTCCGCACGCTCTGGCGCGACCCCGACTTCGTCGCCACGCAGCGCGCCGTCTACTACGTCCGGGTCCTCGAGAACCCGACCTGCCGCTGGTCGACGTGGGAGGCGGTCCGGGCCGGCGTGGAGCCGCGGCCGGATCTGGCAGCCACCATCCAGGAGCGCGCCTGGTCGTCGCCGATCTGGGTCACGCCCTGATGCGGGGCGGCGGTCAGTAGGGGCGGCTATCTCCGGGGGACCGAGGAATCGGTCCCCGGCTGGGCACCCCGAACAGGTCTCGGAGCACGGTGCGGCGATACTCGAAGATGCGCTCGAGGTCGCGCCTGACGAGCAGGCGATCGACGAGCCAACCGCCCGGTACGGCATAGCGTACGGCGTCGAGGGCCAGCGTCCTTCCCTCGCGGGTCTCCTCGAAGCGGTGCTCGTGGATCCAGAGCCGGTACGGCCCGCGGCGCTGCTCGTCTACGAAGCGGTCCGGCGGCTCCCAGGCCGTGATCTCGCTCCGCCAGCGGAGCGGCACCCCGCGCACTCGCAGGCGGTAGTCGATGAGTGCGCCCGGCCGCATCTCGACCGGCCACGGCGTCAGCATCGTGAAGCGCAGCCAGGGAGGCGTCAGGTACTCCAGGTTCCGGGCGTCCGCGAAGAAGGGGAACACCTCGTCCCGCGGCCGGGCGAGCACCACGCGGCTCCGGAACTCGAAGGTTCTCACGTTCTCCGAATCGCCCCGATCAGACGTCGGCCAGCGTGAGAGGCCGGGGCGACTTCCCGTCGACGTCGGTGAAGCCGTAGTGCTCGGCCAGCGCCGCGGTTACGAGCACCTTTCCCGACCATTGCCCGACCCGGGGATCGGCGGCCATCGCGGCGACGGCACGGCCCTGGAACTCCGGGCTCTCCGAGTTGGAGAGGTCGAAGAAGCCGGCGGCAAGGACCGCCTCCGTCCGGACCAGTCCCGGGTAGAGCGACACCACGGTGACCCCGCGTTCTCGAAGCTCGGCCGCCGTGTCCGCGGTCAGCTTGTCGGTGGCCGCCTTCGCGACGCCGTAGATCGCGTTCCCGATGCGCTTCTGCGCCGCCCAGTGCGACACGTTGACGATGAGGCCGCTTCGGTGCGCAACCATCATGCGGGCGGCGTGCTGGCTGGCCCCGAACGCCGCTCGGACGCCCGCGTCCATCATCGCCCGCCAGCGCCAGGCCGGCTGCTCCCAGAACGGGACGGGCCACGTGAAGCGCTCGCCCTCCACCATCCGCTCGTACCCGCCCCAGGCATTGTTCACCAGCACGTCAAGCCGCCCGCGGTCGGCTTCGATCCGCCGGAAGAGATGAGTCACTGCCTCGTCGTCGGTGTGGTCGCACGTCACGCGCACGATCCGGTCGTCGAGGTCCGCGGCTTCGATCGACCGGCCGCTGGCGTAGACGGTCGCCCCCGCGTGCAGCAGACCGACGGCCGACCCGCGGCCGACGCCGCGGCTTGCGCCGGTCACCAGCGCTACGCGGCCGTCGAGCATCGTCGAGCCTGGAGCGGACATCGGATGAAGGGTGAGGGTCGGCGGGGAACGCGTGCCGCGTCCGATCTCCGGATCCCCGGCGTCCGGGTCGAGATCGGACGACGGGGGCCCGGTGTTCCGAGCCGCCGGCACCAAGCCGGGCGTCAGCGCGGTGGAGTCCGCTGCGGTGCTCCGGCTGCCGCCGGGCGCCGCGGGGCGTAGATGTCGACTCCCTCCGCTTCGCCGTCGGATTCCGGGGTGACGCCGGCGTCGCGCAGGACCTGCTCGATGGCGGTGACGGTGACCGGCGACGGCTTGAAGTTGCCGAAGCGGTAGCCGCGGGCGATGGTCAGCGGGGTCCAGCCGTAGCGGTTCTCGACGTTCCAGACGTCCACGTGGGCCCCGCGGGCGGCGAGGAACTCCACGACCCGCGGGAGGTTCTTGTAGGCCGCGCCGTGCATGGCGGTCTCGCCGTTGTCGTCGACGGCGTTGATGTCGGCCCCGAGGTCGAGCGCCAACTGCACGGCCTCGAGGACTTCTTCCTCCGTTCCGGCATCCTCGCCGGGGGAGCGCGTGCCGAGGCCGGCCGCGGCCATGAGCGGCGTGCTGAACTCGTCGTTCCTGGCCAGCGGATCGGCGCCGAGCTCGGCCAGCGTGCGCATCAGCTCCGCGTCGGCGACGAGCGCGGCCAGCATGAACGCCGTGGAACCGGCCTCGCGGTGCCGGGTGTTGTTGAGATTGCGCCGCTCCCTCATCCGGGCGTCGAGGTCCGCGCCGAGCTCGGCCAGCTTGCGGACGAAGTCGAGGCTCGTGAGGCGTCCCGAGCCGTAGGGCGCCGGGTCGTTGTCGCCGCCGCCGGGCTTGCGCACCTTCGGGATCATGTGCAGCACGGTGTAGCCGGCCGCGTCGGCGTCGGGATCGGCCCCGGCGTCGAGGAGCGCGGCGGCCACCTCCCAGTGGGCGTTCGTGACTGCGACCAGCAGCGGGGTCGTCCCGACCCGGATCGGACGCCCGGCCCGGTACTGCCGTCCGCGCGGGGCGACGGCATCCACGGCGCGGTTGACCTCCGCGCCGGCGCCGAGCAGCGTCCGAACCACGTCGAGGTGTCCTTCGCGGACCGCGAACAGCAGCGGCGTGAAGCCGGAGGCGAGGGGGGTGCGGAAATCGGCCCCGATCTCGATCAACGTCTCCACGATGTCGGCGTGACCCTCTGCCGCCGCCCACATCAGCGCGGTCTGGCCGCGCGCCGGCTCCCGCGCGGTGATGTCCGCGCCGCGCGCCACGAGCGCCCGAACGAGGCCCACGCGACCTGTGCGGGCCGCCGTCATCAGGACCGTCTCGCCGCCGGGGAGCGTCGTGTTGGGATCGGCGCCGGCGGCCAGGAGCCGCTCCACCATCGCGACGTTGGCGTTCTCGGCCGCGAGCGAGAGCGCCGTCACCCCGTAACGGTTCTCGGCCGCGACAGCGGCGCCGGCGTCGAGCAGCCGGCCCACGAGCTTCGCATCGTCGTGGTAGACGGCCCAATGGAGGGCGGTCATGCCGTCGACCTGTCGGGCGTCGAGGTCGGTCGCCCGCGCGAGCAGGTCGTCGATGGCGGTCCGATCGAGGTGCTCTACGGCGTCGGCGAGCGGCGCGTCAGCGCCTGCCGCCGTTGCCTGCACGGGCGCCGCGGCCACCAGGGCCGCGAGGAGCACCCCGACGGCTGCCGTCCGAGCCCCCCGCAATGACGCTGCCGTCCGTCGAGCCCCTGAAAGCAGGCGATGGCGCATCGCTTCCCTCTCTCCCGGTCCAATGCTGTCGTTCCGCCGCCGAGGCGACCGACCGCCCCCCGTGTCACACGACCCGAAGCCGCCGCCGGTTCCGGCGAACGCGGCTCGCGCCCTCCCGGCGGCGAAGCCGCCGCAGATCAGCCGAGCGAGACCGGACTGAGCAGAGACTCGATCCGCCCCGTGCTGTCGGCGAACTTCTCCAGCCGGATCCCCGCCGCATCCAGCAGCGCGAGGTGCAGGTTCGCCATCGGCTCCGGCTCGGCGTACTTGATGTGGCGCCCGCCGCCCGATCGCCCCGACCCGCCGCCCGCGACGACGATCGGCAGGTCGACGTGATCGTGCACGTTCGGATTGCCCATGCCGCTCCCGTACAGGTAGAGCGAATGGTCGAGCAGCGACCCGTCGCCGTCCGGCGTCTCGGCCAGCTTCTCCAGGAAGCGGGCGAACAGCGAGACGTGGTACTGGTTGATCTTGGCCAGCATCGCGAGCTTCGCCGGGTCGTTGCCGTGGTGCGAGGTCGGATGGTGCGGGTCCGGCACGCCGATCTCGCTGTAGGTGCGGTTGCTCGACTCGCGGGCGAGCTGGAACGTGACGACGCGCGTGACGTCGCCCTGCAGCAATCTTGATTCAAGGCCCTGAGGATCCCCGGCTCCTGACGGACCGACGTCACCTC
>JAPOWL010000593.1 GCA_026707615.1 Acidobacteriota bacterium
CTCCTGCGCTCGGTTGCGACTGCCCTCGTGAACAGAGCAGGCGCTCTCGACGCGCTGAACCGGCCGCTGGATGCGTTGGAGGCCTGTGACGAGGTGGTCCGTAGGTTCGGCGAAAATGAGAATCCCGCCGTTCTGGAGAGGGTTGCGACCGCCCTGGCGAACAAAGGGTACGTCCTTGGCACGCTGAGCCGGCCGGTGGATGCGCTGGACGCCTACGACGAAGTAGTCCGTCGCTTTGGGGTTAGCGAGATTGCTGCACTCCGCATGAGTGTGAGCGTGGCCCTGCTCGGGAGAGCGGGTATTGAGATCATGAGCCGGCGTTACGAGAAGGCGGCCGAGACGGCGGCACGGGTACTCGATGGACGTCACAGGGGCTCGGAAGTACAACGATTCCTAGGGCACGTAATCAGGGCCAAGGCGATTCTCGCAAGCGGCGGCGACCGGTCCGCGTGCGAGCCGGACGTCGAGGCGGTTCTTGCGCTTCTCCCGGAGTTGGGTCCTATCCCCAGGGAGGCCGTAACGGCCCTGTTGGAGTTCAGCGTCGCTCTCGGACCGCAGCGCATACTCGAGCTCATCCAGGCCTCGCCGTCGCCGCATCTTCTGTTGCCGTTGACGACGGCGCTGGAACGGGAGCTTGGACTCGAGCCCCGAGTGGCGCGCGAGGTCGACGAGGTTGCTCAGGACGTCCAGCGGATGCTGGCGGAACTGAAAGCGAGCCGCACGGGTCAAGGTCCTCCATCCGCGATGGCGATCTCGACCGCGCGGACTCGATCATCGAGACCCTGAATGCGATCCTGGACCGCACGAAGGTCCTCGCGGATATTTCCATGCAGCGTCAAGACCAGTGCACGTACACCTGCGCCGGTGCCGACTATCGTCGCCACCAGCACGCCGAAGGCGATCCACTGTTCCGGGCTCACGTGATCGACTATACCACCGAGCGGCGTTCAGCGGTCGGTTGAATCGGTCCGGGTGCGCTGCGCCGGCAACTCAGTCCCGGAGTGCGAACACGTACAGCGCGTTGCCGGTCTGCGGGTGGTGAACGTCGGGCGCCAGGGCCCGCGGGGCCGCCCGCGGACTGCCGCCCCCCAGACCGGTCGCCACGGCGATGTACTGCTTGCCGTCCACGGCGAACGAGATCGGAAAGCCCTGTACCGACGTGCCCAGCCGGGCCTGCCACAGCACTTCTCCCGTCCGCACGTCGAACGCCCGGAACCGCCGGTCGAGGTCGCCGGCAAACGCCAGGTCGCCCGCCGTCGACAGCACGCCGGTCAGGAACGGCGCCCGCTGCTCGACACTCCAGACTTCTTCCATGGTCTCGGCGTCGAACGCGGCGAGCTTGCCGAGCCGGCCCTCGGTGTCGGGCATCTCGAAGAAGGGGCGCGCGCTCATCCCCACCCCGCCCGAGCCGGGCTCGAGGGCGACCTCGCGGGCCGACAGCTCCATGCAGGTCTGCGAGAGCGGGAGGATGAGCAGCCCCGACCCTGGGTGGTAGCTCATGGGGTGCCAGTTCTTGCCGCCGGCGGTGCTGGGGCACGCGGGGACGAGCTGCTCGAACTGCGCGTCGACGATGTCCTGGCGGTAGGTGACGGCGCCGGTCTCGGGGTCGATGTGGTCGAAGACGTTCTGGAAGACGGTCTCCTTGTAGCCGAGGAACTCGCCGGTCTCGCGGTCCAGCTTCCAGAGGATGCCGTGCTTGCCGGCGCTGAAGACCGCCTTCCGCCCGCCGACGTCGACCAGCACCCGCTCGAAGACCTCGTCGAGGTCGAGGCTCTCGCCGGGGACGTGCTGGAAGTGCCAGGCGAGGTCGCCGTCCCCCGGCCGCAGGGCGACCGTCGAGCTGGTGTAGAGGGCCGGGTCGTGCACGGTCATGCCCCGGCTGACCGCGACCCACGGCTTGGCCTGCGCCACGCCGAAGTAGACGAGGTCGAGCCCGGGGTCGTAGCTGCCGGTGATCCACGTCTCGCCGCCCCCGCGCAGGTAGTCCGGCAGGTCGGCCCACGTGTTGCCCCCGGGCTCGTCGGCGCGGGCCACGGTGTTGAACCGCCAGAGCCGCTCGCCCGTCGCGGCGTCCCAGCCGCTGATGAAGCAGCCCTCGCGGGTGAACTGCCCGCAGCCGCCGAGCCCCTGCACCACCCTGCCGCCCGCGACGACCGGCCCGCTGGTGTTGCGGAAGCCCTCGGCGTCGTCGGCGATGCGGCTGGTCCAGACCTCGGTCCCGGTGCGCGCGTCGAGGGCGATGAGCCGCGCGTCGGCGGTGGCCAGGTAGAGCTTGTCCTGGTAGATGGCGAGGTTGCGGCTCGAGCTGGCGAGCTGGCCCGCCTCGACGCCGACCTCGTGCTCCCAGATCAGGTCGCCGGTGCGCGCGTCGAGGGCCTGCACCACGGGGCCGAAGCCGGCGAAGTAGAGCACGCCGCCGTGCGCGATCGGCGAGGGCGCGTTCCTTCCGCCCTCGTTCATGGCCCACATCCACTGCAGCTCGAGCTCGCCGACGTTGTCCCGCGTGATCGCGTCGAGGGGGCTGTGGCTCCAGGCTTGGTAGTTCCGCCGCACCATCAGCCAGTCGCCCGGGTCCGGATCGCGCAGCATCTCGTCGGTGACCGGCGTGTAGCTCTCCACCTCGCCCGCGACCGTGACGCCGCCAGGCACGGCCGCCGCCGCCGTGCGCGTGTCGGGCCTCCGCGCCCGGCCCTGGGCCGCGGCCGTTATCGCCGGCGCGGGAGCGGTCACTCCCGTCGCCACGGCCCCGATGGTGCCGGCGGTGGCGGCGGTCAGCGGCTCGTCCCCCGCCGGGGCCCCGTTCGCCTCGAGAAGGTACGCGACGATGTCGAGATAGGTCTCGTCCCCGAGGCGCCCCGGCCGGTCCGGGGGCATCGTGCCCCGGATGCGCTCGACGAGCTCCAGCGGGGTGAGATCGCCCCAGAAGCTCAGGAAGTTGGGACCGGCCAGCGGCGGCGCCTCGAAGTTGCCCCGCAGATCGGTCCGGTGACAGATGGCGCAGCTCCGCGTGTAGGCGGCACGGCCGCTCTCGGCCTGACGAGCGGTATGGACACCGCTCGGCGCGGGCTGGGCAGCCGCGAAGGCGGCCGCGCCGAAGAGACCGCCGGCTACGCCCAGCAGGGCCGTTGCCGCCGGCAGGCGGTGGAGGTCGTTCGGTAGGAGCATCCCGCCACCCCTCTCCTGGCGATCGGTGGCGAGCTCACCGGCAGGTCTCCGGTCCGGCGCTCGCTGCCACCCCGCAGCAGGAGCCTCGAGAATCGGGTTCTCGGTCCCAGGAGACGGCGCAGCAGCACGGGCCACGGAGAAGCTCGTGCCGGCGCAGACTCCCAATCCCCCCGCGAGGGCGCGCTACTGCCCGCCCCCCGCGGCGGCGGCGAGGGCGCTGGCGGCGCGGGCAGACTGAAGCTGGGCCTCCGTTCGGAACTGGATCCGCGCCGCGCGGCTCGCCTCCCGGTACACGACCCACACGTCCGGCCCGCCCGCATCGTCGACCGCGATGTGGCGCAGCTCCGCCCCGAGGCTGGGGAGCCGGAAGATCGTGTACTCCTCGGTGCCGGGATCGAACCTCGCTACCGCGTCGTCCGACGAGAGGTTCGTCCACACCATGTGGTTCCTGTCGACCACCGTCGCGTACGGGTGCGCGCCGACCGGCAGGTGGTAGTACGTCGCCTCGAGCGTGTTGATGTCGATCCGGGCCAGGTTCGAGCCCCACCAGTTGGCGACCCACACCGTGTCGCCCGCGGGATCGGCGGCGAGCCGTCGCGGCGCCTGCCCGCCGGGGTTGTAGACGCTTCCGGAGAAGCGCATCGCGCCGATGCGGTGGAAGAAGTCGCGGTCGGCCGGCGTCAGGAGCTGCTCGCGGTCGAGCGCGCCGGGCGGCCGCATCGGCACTTCGTTCACCTCGCCGGTCGTGCCGTTCGCGTGCCCGACGATGTCCATGTTGAACTGCGCCCACCAGCCGTTCCCGAGGCGGTCGGCGGCGGTGCCGTAGGTCTGGCCGTCGCCGATGGTCTTGTTCTGGAAGTACGTGAACTCGCGCGTGGCGGGATCGAACTTCAGGGCGCCGTGCCGGTTGCCGACCCAGATGTTGCCGAGGCCGTCCTCCTGCAGGCTCCCGCCGACGCCGAGCGGCCGCGGCGGCGTGTAGAGCTCGAACGCCTCCGTCTTCGGGTCCACCCGCCCCAGGCTGCCCTGCGTGTCGAACCACATCATGCCGTCGCGCGCCTTGATGATGCCGTGCGATCGGCGCGCCCGCCTGCCGTCGGGGGCGGTCACCTTGAATCCGGTGATCCGGCCGGTCCGCGGATCGAGCCGCGCGAGCGTCCGGAAGTCGTTCGGCACCGAGTCGGTGATCCAGACGTTGCCGTCGTCGTCGACGGCCGCGTCGTGCATCCCGCCGCCGCCGCGCATCCCCGACGGAATGCCCTCGGACCAGTCGCTGCCGTCGATCGACGTGCGCTCCGTCGGGAGCTCCGCGATGGGGATGTCGTACTCCGTGACGACGTGGCGCGCGGCCTCGCCGGTGGGACGAGGCTGCAGGTCGAACGTCAGCGGCGCCGACTCCGGGCCGCGGGCCTTCGTGAGATACGCCGCCAGCTCGTCCCGGTAGTACTCGATGGTGATCGACGGCCGGCCGTTGGAGCCGCGCCAGCCGTGGTAGCTGACGTTCGCCATCAGGTCGATCATGGCCCGCCAGCCGCGCTCGTCGAAGCGGTTCTGCAGCACCAGGCCGGCCTGGTGGCATTCCGTGCACGTGACGCGGAACAGCTCCTTCAGCCGGCGATCCTCGCGCGTCGCGGCGGGCAGCGCGTCCAGCCACTCCACCCCCGACAGCTGGTGGGTGAAGTCGGCGGCGGCCGCGAGGGTGAAGTCCCGGGACGACCGTCGCGCGGGGTCGAGGACCACGTTCGCGTTCGCCCGCTCGTAGCCCACGGCCTGTGCCCAGACCTGGTACGGCCCGCCTGCGAGCGGCGGCTCCAGCGCGGGAAAGTAGTACCGGCCGGCCTCGTCGGTGAACACCGAGGTCGTGACGGACGAGCCTTCCGCCCGCGCGGAGACCGCCACGCCGGGCATCGGCTCCCCGTCCGCGGCGGTGACGGCGCCGGCGAGCGGCGTCGGCGCGCCGGCCTGCGCCGCCGCGGGCGCCGTTGCCCCTGCGAGTTGCGACAGGCAGACGCCGATGACCGCTGCCGCCAGTACGAAGAACCGTCGGGCTTCGCGCATGTCGCCTCCTCCGCGCATCATTCCGGCGCGCATCATTCCGGCGCGCATCATTCCGGCGCCACGGTGTTCAGGTACGCGATGACCTCGCCGATCTGCTCCTCGGACAGGGTGTACCGCCAGCCCGGCATTCTCGACGACCCGACCATGACGACTCGACGGACCCGGGCCTCGCCCAGGTTCTGAACGGTCTCCCGACCGAGCAGCGGGGCGAAGCTCTCCGGATAGGAGGGCTGCCCCAGCGGGTCGTGACAGATCGCGCACCGCTGCACGAACAGCTTCCAGCCCGCCAGCGCATCGGCGGGGAGCGACGGCGGCCTGACGACCTCCGCCATGTCGTACTCGGTCCGCACGATCTCCGGCGTGGACACCTGCGTCTCCCGCAGAGGATTCTGCGCCGCCAGGCCAAGGGCGATCAGCGTGAGCGAGAGTACGGCATGCATCGGATTGCCCCCATCCTACGGGCGCCCGGCCCGCGATACAACCCCGACGTCAGAAGGATGCGTGGAGGCTGATCTGGAGCTGCCCCTTCGCGCCACCGGGCACCGCCTGGATCATGTAGCCGGCCTGGAGCTGGGACCGGTCGGTGACCCCGAAGCCGAGCGCGGTGTAGAACCGGTTGCGGTCGAAGCGCTCCACGGTCCGGCCTCGCCCGATCTCGCGTTCGCCGTTCAGGAAGACTTCGTTGTACAGCGCCAGGTAGATGGACCCGTTCCCTTTCCCTCGTCCGTTCAGCGCGACATCGCCGAACAGGGCGTAGCGAAACCGGGTCCGGAAGTCCTGGCCGTCGACCCAGCGCTGTTCGTACCGGTAGCGGTGGCGCAGGAAAACGGCCCGTCCGAAGGACTGGCGAACCAGCGCTTCCTGATACACGCGCCGCTCTGCGCTGGTCTCGTCGCTGTCGCCGAACTCGCCGCTCGTGATGTGCGCCACGCCGCCGGTCAGCAGCACGGGGGCGTCGGGCAGGGCGTAGGTCAGACCACCCCGGATCAGCAACTGCTCGAGGTCGGTTCCGCCGTTCCAGTTGCGGTGCTGCACGTCGCCCTGCAATCCGACCGACGTGTCGTCGAAGCCAGCCGACCAGAAGAGCATGTACCAGGCGCCGAGCTGGTCCCAATCGATCGGGGTCTGCGCCAGGGCCGCACGGGGCGACAGCATCGCGCCGGCGAGAACGAGGGCGCCGATCAACGCGCGCAGCATGGCATCAGATGAAGCGCACTACGCCGGTGGAGACGTCATACATTGCGCCCACGATTCGGATCTCCCGTTCCTGCTCCATCGTGGCCAGGACGGAGCTCTCCCGTCGAATCTCCTCGATCACCATGCGCACGTTCTCTTCGGCAACCCCGTCGACGTACTCGGCGTTGTCGACATCGCGCTCGCCTTCGACCGCCTCCACGGCCGGGTCGATCTTCTGCACGAGTTGCGTGAGATTGCCGAGCCGGGCGTTGCTGATGGCCCCCTTCACGGCGCCGCACGAGGTGTGGCCGAGGACGACCACGAGCTTCGACCCGGCGAGTCGACAGGCGAACTCCATGCTGCCGAGCAGCTCCGCGTTCACGACGTTGCCGGCGACCCGGGCCGCGAAGATGTCCCCGATCCCCTGATCGAAGACCGTCTCGATGGGGACTCGGGAATCGATGCACCCGAGCACGACGGCGAACGGGTACTGCCCGGCGGCAGTCGCTCGAATCTGGGCGCTGTAGTCGCGACGGGCAGGAGTCCCCGCGACGAATCTCGCGTTGCCGTCGGCAAGGACGGTGAGGGCGGCGTCGGGGGTGATGGCAGCCTGCGACCCGGCATCCTGGGGCGGCACGAATCCCTGGCCGACCGGCGCCGCGCCGTCGGGCGCCGCGTCGGCCGACGGCTCGGACGCGGAGCATCCCGCCAGCGCGAATCCCGCGGCCGACAGTCCGAGATGTGGCCCAAAGGCTCGGCGCGACGTCGCGGGCAGCGGGCCCGAGGTGTCGGCAGCGGGCACGGGAGTGCTCCTGTTGAACAACTCGCCTCTCCTCGTTCGGCCGTATGGGCAACTCGATCGCCGCCTCGAGCCGACCTCGACGGACGCCGGGGCACGCCGGGGCCGACAATCGCCAGGGCCCGTCCGCAGCGCCCGCCCGGGCGGTGGATCGCACTCTATCAGAAGATGGCCGTGGCTCGGACCGAAGATGGCCGTGCCCTCGGAGGCGGACGGGTGAGGAGCTCGAGCCGAGGTCTTCCGGGTCTACGAGCGCATCCCTGAGCGGGTCTTGCGGCAACCGTGCGGTTCCGGGACTGACGGCCTCTCGTCCACCTGGCAGCGGCCCGCCGGCAGTAGTTGACAACCACCGGGAAATGTGCACGATAACACGTTGAGGTTTTCTGCCTCCTCGGCCACGATGGGAGCTCGTCCTATGAAGAGCCTTGCGTCACGAGCGTTACGCCCTGTATGGCGCATGCGGACCATAGGTCTCACGATTATCGGGTACGTGGGATGTCTTGCCCTCATCCCGGGAGTCGCCCACATCCAGGCTGCAGGGCAACCGTTGCAATCGCCGACGACGCCCGATGCCGTTCGCTCCCAACAGGCCTTCATCGCGCAGTATTGCGTTACCTGCCACAACCAGGGGTTGCAAACGGGCGGGCTCGTCCTCGAGAACGCGGACCTCGGCGACGTCGGCGCGGATGCCGAGACCTGGGAGAAGGTCGCGCGGAAGCTTCACGGCGGCCTCATGCCTCCACCGGGAGCGCCCCGCCCCGACCGAACGACCTCCGAGACCTTCGTGTCCTGGCTCGAGGCGCAGCTTGACGGCGCGGCCGCCGCCAGACCGAATCCCGGCCGAACGGAGACGTTCCACCGTCTGAACCGGGCCGAGTACCGCAACGCGGTTCGCGACCTACTCGGCCTCGACATCGACGTGGCCTCGCTGCTTCCGGCCGATGGCTCGAGCTATGGCTTCGACAACATCGCAGGCGTTCTCCAGGTCCCGCCGACCCTGATGGAGCGCTACCTCACCGCGGCAAAGAACATCAGCCGCGCCGCCATCGGAACTCCTCCGTCGGCTCCGAACTACGATGTCTTCCGGGTGCCCGCCGATCTGCCTCAGGACGACCGGCTCGACGGTCTGCCGTTCGGCACCCGCGGTGGGACGCTCATCCGCTACAACTTTCCCGGCGACGGCGAGTACGCCATCCGCGTGCGCCTGGCGCGCGAAGCCGTTGGAGCCGGCGGAGTCGATGTCCCCCGGTATGACGTGCCGCAGCAGCTCGAGGTGGCCCTGGACGGCGAGCGGCTTCAGGTGTTCACGTTGCCTGCGACGGACCGCGCGGCTCTGGCGCCCCGGGCCCTCAACCCGCGACCGGGTCGAGACCGGGCGGGCGACGAGCCGCCCCCGCAACCGGCGCCTCGACGCTACCGGCAGGCGGATCGAAGTCTGGTAGACACGGACTGGCAGGTTCGCTTCTTTGCAGAGGCCGGCCCGCGCGACGTGTCGGTGACGTTCCTCAACCGCGCGCCCGCGCTGCTCGAGTCCCTGAACGAACCGTACCTGCACCCCTATCCGGCGGGAGGAGAAACCCTTTGGGGTTCACGGAAGGGTGCGTACCTCGGTCGGGTCGACATCAGTGGCCCCTTCGAGGTCCGAGGGCGGGGTGACACGCCGAGCCGTCAGCAGATCTTTCAATGCTACCCGGCGGATTCCTCGGAAGAGCCGGCATGCGCAAGGACCATCCTCTCGAACCTGACTCGGCGGGCCTATCGGCGACCCGTGACCGCCGCGGATCTGGAAGGACCGCTCCGATTCTACGAGCAGGGTCACGCGAGCGGAGGGTTCGAGGCCGGTATCGAGCTGGCGATCCGACGA
Source organism: Acidobacteriota bacterium (assembly GCA_026707615.1). Classification (GTDB taxonomy): domain Bacteria; phylum Acidobacteriota; class Vicinamibacteria; order Vicinamibacterales; family UBA8438; genus JAGWAJ01. The sequence continues at coordinate 9,063 of JAPOWL010000593.1, forward strand.
CTGCTCGTGAGCCCGGAGTTCCTCTTCCGCACGGAAGCCGATCCGCCGGACGTCGCGGTCTATGAAGTGAGCGACGTCGAGCTCGCGTCTCGTCTGTCGTTCTTCCTGTGGAGCAGCATTCCCGACGACGAACTGCTCGACCTCGCGACGCAGGGCCGGCTCAGGGACCCGGAGGTGCTCGATACACAGGTTCGGCGGATGCTGGCCGACCGCCGCTCGCAGGCGCTGGTCGACAACTTCGCCGGCCAGTGGTTGTACCTGCGCAACGTGCCCGCCCTGACGCCGGACCTGTACACGTATCCCGATTTCAACGAAGGCTTGCGCAGGGCCATGAAGCGGGAGACGGAGCTCTTCTTCGAGCACATCATGCGGGAAGATCGGACGGTTCTGGATCTTCTGACGGCCGACTACACCTTCTTGAACGAAAGCCTGGCCGAACACTACGGCATTCCGAACGTGCACGGGGACACGTTCCGGCGCGTCACCCTCCCGGAGGGCAGCGTGCGGGGCGGGCTGCTGGGGCAGGCGAGCATCCTCGCGGTGACGTCGCTGCCGAACCGGACGTCTCCCGTCGTTCGCGGCAAGTGGATTCTCGAGAACATTCTGGGCTCTCCCCCCCCGGAGCCTCCCGCGGACGTACCCCCGCTCCCGGAGGAGACCGGCGACGGCCCGTCGGCGATGACCATGCGCCAGCGCATCGCCGAGCACCGAGAGAATCCGGTGTGTGCGAGTTGTCACTCGCAGATGGATCCGCTGGGCCTGGGGCTCGAGAACTTCGATTCCACCGGACGCTGGCGGGAGGTCGAGGCCACGGGCGACGCGCGGGCCGCGTCCTTCGTTCCGATCGATGGCTCGGGGGCGTTTCCGGACGGCACGGAGTTCGGCAGCGTTCTCGAATTGAAGCGGGCGTTGATGGCACGGTCGGACCGCTTCGTTGCCACCATGACGGAGAAGCTGCTCACCTACGCCCTGGGCCGCGGCCTCGAATACTACGACGCGCCCGCCGTGCGGGCGATCGCGCGCGACGCCGCCCGCCGCGACTACCGCCTGTCCGCGCTCGTTCTCGGCGTCACGAAGAGTGTGCCGTTTCAGATGAGAAGGAGATCGGGGTCATGACGTTCGTTACCAGGAAGGCGTTGCCGCGACGGACGTTCCTCCGTGGTATGGGTGCCGCGGTCGGGTTGCCGCTGCTGGAGGCGATGGTCCCGGGGGTCTCCGCCCAGACACTGACCGCTTCCATTCGTCGACTCGGGTTCCTGTACGTGCCGAACGGCGTGTCGATGAACCACCTCGGCGTCAACTACTGGAAGCCGAAGGCGGTAGGCAGCGACTTCGAGCTGTCGCCGATTCTGGCTCCGTTGGCGCCGTTTCGCGACCAGCTGACGGTCGTGAGCGGGATGAGTCTGCCGATGGCCGAGTCCCTGGGAGATGGCTCCGGCGATCACACGCGCGCCTGCGCCGCGTGGCTGAACGGTACCCATCCGTTGAAGACGGAAGGGGCCGACGTGCGGGCCGGCACGACGGCCGACCAGATGGCTGCCGCCGTGCTTGGCAAGGAGACGGCCCTGCCCTCGCTGGAGCTGGGCATCGACCTGGAGTACCTCGTCGGCATCGGCGAGAACGGCTACAGCCAGCTCTACCAGAACACCATCTCATGGCGAACTCCCACGACGCCCGCCCCGATCGAGAACATTCCGCGCATCGTCTTCGAGCGGTTGTTCGGTGACGGCAGCACGGCGACGGAGCGGCTGAGCGGGATACAGACGGACCGCAGCATCCTCGACGACGTGGGCGAGGAGATGAGCCGGCTGCTGGGAAGGCTCGGCGTGCGCGACCAGGCGCGGTCGAACGAGTACTTCGAGGCGATTCGGGAAGTCGAGAAGCGCATCCAGAAGCTGGAGAGCAACTTCGAGCTCACGCAACCGCCCCCGGAACTGGCGCAGCCGCCGGGTGGCGTGCCGGAAGACTACGCGGATCATGTCAAGCTGATGTTCGACTTGCAGTGGATCGCATACCAGGCCGATCTCACGCGCGTATTCACGTTCATGTTCGGCCGGGAGCTGGGCGGTCGACCGTACCCGGAGATCGGGGTTCCCGAGGGCCACCACGCGGCATCGCACCACGGCAATCGCCCCGAGGACATGGCGCGGCTCGCGAAGCTGAACGCCTACCACATGGGGTTGTTCGCCCATTTCCTGCAGCGGCTGCAGTCTACGCCCGAGGGCGACGGCACGTTGCTGGACCATACGCTGATGCTGTACGGCGGCGGCCTGAGCGATTCGCAGCTGCATTCGCACGTGGACGTTCCGCTGGCGGTGGTGGGTGGTGGTTCCGGCAAGGTCAAGGGAGGCCGGCACATGGCGCTCGCCGGGAACCCGCCGATGTCGAATCTCCTCGTGAGCATGCTCGACAAGGTCGGAGTTCATCCGGATCGGATCGGCGACAGCACCGGCAAGGTGGACTTCCGCGACCCCGACTTCAGCGACCCGTTGGCCTGACGGGGGGCACGACCGGGAGAGAGGTTGACATGCCGAGAGGATGCCTGAAGGGCCGCCTGGTCGTGGCGTTGCTCGCGACATCGGGCGTGGGTGCGGCCGGGCAGGACGTTCCGCTGATGGAAGCCGTCAAGCACGGCGACACCGCGGCCGTGCGCGCCCTGCTCGACGAGGGCGGCGACGTGAATGCTCCGGAGGTCGACGGAACGACCGCCCTGCACTGGGCCGTGCACCGCGATCGCCTGGACCTGGCGGACCTCCTGATTCGGGCCGGCGCCAACGTGCGCGCCACGAATCGGTACGGCGTCGCTCCGCTTTCGCTCGCGTGTCTCAACGGAAACGAGGCAATGGTCGCGAGGCTGCTCGAGGCCGGCGCGGATCCCGAGACCGCTCAGCCGGGGGGAGAGACCGCCCTCATGACGGCCGCGCGCACCGGGAACGCGGACGTCGTGCGGCAGTTGCTGGCCCGCGGGGCCGATGTGAACGCGACGGAAGATTGGAAGGGACAGACGGCGCTGATGTGGGCCGCGGCGGAAGACAACGCAGCGGCCGTGAAGGCTCTCATCGCAGGCGGCGCAGACATCGGGGCTCGCTCGCAGGTAAGCCCCGGGGTCGCGGAGCTGGGCAACCGGGGGTTCGGCGCGTTCACTTTCGCCGCCCGCGCGGGGGCGATCGACGCGGCTGAAGTGCTCCTCGAGGCGGGAGCGAGCGTGAACGAGACGCTGGCGGATGGCACGAGCGCCCTGGTCCTCGCGGTCATGAGCGCCCGGTACGAGATGGCGGCGTT